>DVJG01000051.1 GCA_018710805.1 Candidatus Faecousia faecipullorum | reverse complement strand
ACCCTGGAAGAACTGGAATACGCAGACCTTCTGCTTCATGTGATCGATGCCTCGGACCCCAACCGGGAGGAGCACATCGCCGTGGTGGAGAAACTCATTGCGAAGCTGGCAAAGCCGGAGACTCCGGTGCTCCGGTGCTATAATAAGGCGGATTTGGTGTCCCCCGTGGACATCCCCCTGGGGGAAGATGTTGTTGCCATTTCCGCCAAAAGCGGCCGGAATATGGAGGGACTCCTGAAAGCCATCGAAAAAGGCTTGGGCCATGCCCGGCGTCATATCCGCCTGCGGCTGCCCTATGACCAGGGCGGCATGGTGGAGAAGCTCCACGACGGGGCCCAGGTTCTCGGCGTGGACTATACCTCAGAGGGCATCGAGGTGGAGACCATTGTGGATGAGATTCTGTACGGACGGCTTCGTGACTATGTGACTGAGGAGATGTAACTTGGACGAGTATCTGGTACCCACCGCCTTCGGCGAGGATGAATTTATAGAAAAAAAGTCCCGCTTCATCGGAAGAATCTGGCCGGTGGAAACGGAAGAGGCAGCCCTGGAAAAGATCCAGGAGATGAAAAAGCGGCACTACGACGCCACCCACAACTGCTGGGCCTATATCATAAGGGACGGGGCTGTCCGTTTTTCCGACGACGGCGAACCCGGCGGCACCGCAGGAATGCCCATGCTGCAGGTGCTGCAGCGGGAGGGGCTTTATAATGTGGTCTGTGTGGTGACCCGATACTTTGGCGGCATCCTTCTGGGAGCCGGCGGCCTGGTCCGGGCCTATGCCAAAGGTGCGAAAATTGCCGTGGATGCTGCAGGAAAATCCATGAAGCGGGTGTGGACGGTGCTGTACCTGCCCTGTCCCTACCCCTTTTACGAGCGGGTGAAGCTGGAAATTTCCGCCTTCGGCGGCATTCTCCGGAGCACCGACTTTGGCGCTGAGGTGGAGATGGAAGTGCTGTTCCCGGAGGGGCAGGTCAGCGCCTTTCTGGAAAAACTCACCGACCTGTCCAGCGGAACCGTGGAGGGCATGGAGACCGGACAGGAATACCGGGCGTTCCCGATAGACAGGGAGACTACATAATGGAAATTCGGAAAATTACCCGGGAAAACGCCGGAGACCTCCGGCTGAAAAACGAGCCGTTTGCCATGCCGGGGCGCTTTATCCCGGCACTGAAAGACGGCGTGTGGACGTACCGGACGGAAACAAGCCCGGAATGCCAGTGGATGACCTTCCCCGACGAGGAATACGACTTTGAAACGGTGAACCGGGAGGGCGCTGCCTTCGGCGCTTACGAGGACGGCGTTTGCATCGGGGTTGCCATTTATCAGGACTACTATTTTTCTTATATGTATCTGCTGGACCTGAAGGTCAGCTCTGCCGCCCGGGGAAAGGGCGTGGGCAAGGCGCTCATCGAAGCGGGAATGGCCGAAGCGAAGGCGCGGGGCTACCGCGGCCTGTACACCCAGGGGCAGGACGATAATCTGAACGCCTGCATGTTCTACTTAAAAGCGGGCTTTACCATCGGCGGCTTCGACAACCGGGTGTACCGGGGGACGAAGCAGGAAAATAAGGCGGACGTCGTCTTCTACAAGGAGTGAGGGAATTATCATGACTGTGCGGGAAGAACTGGAATGGCAGGAGCATAAGCGCTTGAATCCTCTGGCGGCCTTCGCCGACCAGAGCAAGGGACGTCCGAGGCCGGAAGAGCCCCGGGCGGAGGACGTGCGGACCTGTTACCAGCGGGACATCGACCGGGTGGTCCACTGCAAGGCATTCCGCCGTCTGGTCCATAAGACCCAGGTGTTCCTGCAGCCCGAGGGGGACCACTACCGCACCCGCATGACCCATACCCTGGAAGTTTCCCGCATTGCAGGCACCATTGCCCGGGCCCTGGGTCTGAATGAGGACCTGGCGGAGGCCATTGCCATGGGCCACGATTTGGGACACACGCCCTTCGGCCATGCGGGAGAGGCGGCACTGACCTCCTGTCTGGGAAAACCCTTCCGCCACAACGAGCAGAGCCTGCGTGTGGTGGACGTTCTCGAAAAGGACGGCATGGGCCTGAACCTGACCTACGAGGTCCGGGACGGTATTCTCTGCCACACGGGCGACAAGTGGCCTGACACCCTGGAAGGCCAGGTGGTCCGGCGCAGTGACCAGATTGCCTACGTAAACCACGACATTGACGACGCCATACGGGCGGGGATTCTCACCGATGACGACATCCCCCGCTCCATAGCGGATATCCTGGGCCACAGCCACCGGGACCGTATCAACACCCTGGTCACCGATGCCATCCGGACGTCCCGGGAGGCGGGAGTCGTGTGCCTGACGCCCCAGGTGGACAAGGCCCTCAAAGACCTGCGGGCCTTCATGTTTGAACGGGTCTACCGCAACCCCGTGGCAAAAGGGGAGGAGAGCAAGGCAAAAACCATGCTCATCCGGCTCTTTGAATACTATATGGCCCATCCCGAGGCTCTTCCGGCAGATTTTCAGCCCCAGCTGGGCTTCGGCGGCATCCAGCGCACGGTCTGCGACTACATTGCAGGCATGACCGATAACTATGCCGTGGATAAATTCAGCGAGATTTTCATCCCCACAGGCTGGCATGTCCGGGGATAATGTGATACAATATCGTTATCGAAAAACATAAGGAGCGGTAAACAATGAACAAACAACTCATGCGAAAAATCTTTCTGGTCCTTCTGCCTGTTCTGGCGGTGGGCCTTGCCACCACGGAGGACAGTGTGGTAGTTTATGGGCCTGAGGTAGGAACCATGTACTGCTCCTATTTTGACCTGCTCCCCGCCGGGAGCTTTCCCATCATCACCCCGCTGGCTGCCATTCTGGGCCTCACTTCCGGCATTCTGGCGGCGATCTACGCCGCATTTGAGAAGGAGTGGAGCCTGAAAGGATGTATGTGGACGGCTTTCTTTGGCTCAGTCGCCGCAGTTGTTCCCATCCTGATCCGGGAGGAAACCCTCATTGTTCCCAACGTGTTTTACCCCATCTTACTGGTGGCGGAGGCAATCCTTGCCTACGTCATGATCAAAAAGCCCATTAAGAAAACCGAAGTCGCCACTGGCCGCAGACTGGAGCGGCACTGAGTTTTAAGCAGCAGAAAAATGGAAAGGAGGCCCATCAATGGCATTCCCCCCGGCATTTTTGGATGAATTGGTTCAAAGAAATCCCATTGAGGAGGTGGTGGGCCAGTATGTGAGCCTGAAACGCTCCGGCTCTAACCTCTTCGGCCTCTGCCCCTTCCACGGGGAGAAGACTGCCTCCTTTTCCGTGGCGCCCGACAAGGGAATTTTCTACTGCTTTGGCTGCCACAAAGGCGGCAACGTCATCAACTTCCAGATGGAAATTGAGGGCCTGAGCTACCCCGACGCCGTGCGGGCTTTGGCAAAGCGTGCTGGCCTGGAAGTTCCCGAGGATCAGCAATATCAGAGCCGCTACCGCCAGCAGGAGCGGCTTTGGGCTCTCCACAAGGAGGCCGCCCGGTATTTCCACGCCCAGCTCTATGCCCCCCCGGGGGCGAACGCCCTGGGCTATGCCCTGGGCCGGGGTATGAGCAAAAATACCCTGACAAAGTTTGGTATTGGCTATGCGCCTGACAGCTGGACCGGGCTGGTGGATACACTGCGGAGCAAAGGCTACACAGAGGAAGAACTGCGGGATTCGGGACTTGTGACCGTGTCCCGGAAAAACGGAAACCTTTTCGACCGTTTCCGGGACCGGCTGATGTTTCCTATCATCGACGTGCGAGGCAATGTCATTGGCTTCGGCGGGCGGATTATGACAGAGGACAAGTCCCAGGCAAAATATTTGAATTCCCCGGAAACCCTGATTTTCAATAAGCGGAAAAACCTGTTTGCCCTGAACCTTGCCAAGAAAAGCAAACTTGGTTATCTGATTCTGGTGGAAGGGTATATGGACGCCATCGCCCTGCACCAGTACGGCTTTGACTGCGCTGTGGCTTCTTTGGGAACGGCCCTGACGGAAGACGGCGCAGCGCTTCTCTCCCGGTACACAGAGCAGGTGGTGCTTATCTACGACGGCGATGCCGCCGGACAGAACGCCACCCAGCGGGCCATTCCCATACTGGAGAAGGCTGGCTTGCAGGTGAAGGTTCTGCAAATGCGGGACGCCAAGGACCCGGATGAGTTCCTGAAAAAATTCGGAGCAGACCGCTTTCGGCTCCTGCTGGAGGAATCCTCCAATCGGGTGGAGTACCAGCTCCGCGCCATCGGGAGAAAATACGATTTGAGAGACGACGACCAGAAGGTGCGCTACCTGCAGGAGTGTGCGGACCTGATTGGCTGCCTGGGAAGCACCGTCCAGCGGGAGGTCTACAGCACCCGCGTGGCAGAAACGGCGGGCATTGGCATGGACGCCATGAAACTGGAGGTGGACCGGGCCAGAAAACGCCGCCAGGCCAAAGAAAAAAAGAAACAAGAGAAGATTGATTTGTCTCCTGCCCGGAACCTGCAGCCCAAAAGCCGCACCATCCGCTATGATAACCTCCACTCCGCACGGGCGGAGGAGATGCTTTTGGGGCTCTGCTTCCAGGAGCCGGCCCTTCTGGACCGGACCGCGGAGCTGACGCCTGAAATGTTCTCGGCTCCCATTCTGGGAAAGGCGTATGCTCAGATGCTGGAGCGCCACAGCCAGGGCTTGGACGTGAGCCTGGGAGGCCTTGTGGACTTTACGCCCGAAGAGATGGGACATCTCGCCGGGATTTTGCAGCGGCAGCAGGGCCCCGTAAACGAGCAGGCGCTGCTTGACTGCGTACACACCATCCGCCGGGAGTATCAGACCCACAAGGTGGAGAGCAAAGATGATCTTCTGGCCCTGCAAAGCGCCATGAAGGAAAGAAAAGGAATCGGCCCATGACGAAATGTTTAGAACAGGAATCTCCCGTCAGCGCCGGAGAAGATGATGTCCGGCAGTTCCTCTGGGAAATTCGGGAATACCCCCGGCTGACCCCGGAACAGGAGCGGGAGCTGGCAAGAAAATGTGCCGCCGGAGACGAGGAGGCCATCCGGGAGATGGTCAGCGCCAACCTCAGGCTTGTGGTATCCATTGCCCGGGAGTATGCCGGCCGGGGAGTGGCGCTTATGGACCTTGTCCAGGAAGGCAGTATCGGCCTCCTGGCAGCTGCCAGGAAATTCGATTATACCCGGGACCTGCGGTTTTCCACCTATGCGACAAAATGGATACGCCAAGGGGTCACCCGGTGCCTCATGAACCACAGCAGTTCCATTCGGGTGCCGCTGCACACTGCCGAGCGGATGCGAAAGGTGGCCTTGACCCGGGCAAAGCTTCTCCAGGAGAACGGGGAGGAACCCACCGCCGCCGAAATTTCAAAGGCCTGCGGCATTCCGGAAAGGAAGGTCCAGGAACTGGTTCAGCTGACCCCGGATGTGTGCTCTCTGGACGTGGCTGCCGGGGAGACAGGGGACAGCAGCCTGGGGGAACTTTTGGAGGACGTCCAGGTGCCCCAGCCCTATGCGGGACTGGTGCGGCAGGAACTCCAGAACACCATAGACGGATTACTGGCAGGGCTTACGGACCGCCAGCAGGAAATCCTGCGGCTCCACTTCGGCATGGAGGACGGAAAATGCTGGTCCCTGGAAGAGATCGGGAAAAAGCTGGGCATTTCCAAAGAACGCACCCGGCAGATCGAACGCCAGGCCATGGAAAAGTTACAAAAAGACGGCGCAGGCTTTGGATTGGAGGACTTTTTAAATGAATGAATTGGATTTTTCCTTTGAGGAGAGCCCCTGGGAAACCTACATAGAGGGCTTTTCTGCAGGAGAAAGCGTCTCCGCTGCCCGGCTTCTGACGCTCCTGGAAGGAGAGGAAGAGGAAGCGGTTGAGGATGCCTTTGCCGCGCTGGAAGCACGGGATCTGGGCCTCGACTTGACGGACCTTCCCAAAACCGGGGCAAATGGTCAGGCGGCTCTGCGGCTGCGCCAGGAGTATCAGCTGGCAAAAAAAGGGCTGGACCCCAGGGAATTGGAGGAAAACGACCCCCTGCGGCTGTATCTTGAAGAGGTGGCCCAGACCCCGGCCTTTGGAGACGAAGCGCTCCTTGCCCGCCAGGCGGCCCAAGGGGACGAAACTGCCATGGAGCGGCTGACAAACCTGGGCCTGCAGCGGGTCATTTCCCTGGCTGCCAGCCTTGCAGGCCGCGGCGTCCTCTTGCTGGACCTGATTCAGGAGGGAAGCCTGGGCCTCTGGCAGGCCATTTGCAGCTATCGGACAGGTGACTATGCCGCGCACCGGGATAAACACATCCGCTACTGCCAGGCAAAGGCCGTGACCTTGCAGGCCAGACAGTGCGGCATCGGCCAGAAAATGCGAACTGCCATGGAGGACTACCGGGAAGTGGATGAGCGTCTTCTTTCGGAGCTGGGGCGCAATCCCACCCTGGAGGAAATGGCGCAGGCCCTGCATATGATGCCGGAAGAGGCGGAAGCTGTGAAGAAAATGCTGGACGATGCAAGACTGCTTGCCGCCGCCAAGAAACAGCCGGACCCGGAAGAGGAAAAGGAAGCGGAAGAGCAGGCCGTGGAGGATACCGCCCAGTTCCAAATGCGTCAGCGGATTCTGGATCTGCTGTCCGGCGTCAGTGAGGCGGATGCAAAGCTTCTTTCTCTGCGCTTCGGTCTGGAAGGGGCTGCGCCCATGAGCCCGGAAGAAACGGGCAAACGCCTGGGACTGACCCCTGACGAGGTGGTTGCCAGAGAAGCCGCCGCCCTGAGCAAGCTTCGGAGCGGAAACTAAATGGAAAATTTCACCTTTGCCTGGCTGGACCGGGAAACCTACGAAGGATATCCCCTGAAATTTTCCTACCGGACCGATCGGCATTACCGGGTCACCGCCAGCCAGTGGTCCATGTCCCTGAGGGAGGAAACATTCCCGGAGCCTGTGGAAAAAGCATTTACCGACGAACTTTTTGGGGATTGGCTGGAAGCCCCTGTGGCCCTGGGGGCCTTCCTTGGGGAAGAACTTGCGGGGGTCATTGAGGGAAGCGTGGAGACGTGGCACAATGTCTTTCGCATCAGCAATCTGCTGATCATGGAACCCTATCGGAAAGCGGGCCTTGGAACGGCCCTCATGGGCAGAATGCTTGCCCACGCCAAAAGTCTTGACTGCCGAGGGGCCATTTTGGAAACCCAGAGCTGCAACTACCCGGCCATTTCCTTTTACCGGAAGCAAGGATTCACCCTCAGCCGCATCGATCTGCGGGAATACCATAACGACGACATATTGCGAGGGGAAGTGCGGCTGGACTTTTTCCTGGCCTTTTCCCAGCAGAAAGAAGGATAACTATGGATAAGAAGATTTCCATCGCCATTGACGGCCCTGCCGGTGCAGGAAAAAGCACCATTGCCCGGCGGCTTGCCCGGGAGCTGGGCTATCGCTATGTGGACACCGGGGCAATTTACCGCACCGTTGCCTATTTCTTTGATCTGTGGGGCGTGGCGCCAAAGGACATCGACGGCATCCGCCGCTACATTGACGAGCTTACCATCGGCATTTCCTACGATGAAAATGGCGTTCAGCACATGATCATGAACGGCATGGACGTGACGGAGGATATCCGCACCCAGGAGATCGGCCAGAAGGCCAGCATCATCTCCGCCCATGCCATTGTCCGGGACCTGCTTCTGGATATGCAGCGGGAGACGGCGGAAAAGTATGATGTGATTATGGACGGCCGGGATATCGGCACCGTGGTGCTTCCCAAGGCAACGGTGAAAATTTTCCTCACGGCCTCTGCCGAAGTCCGGGCCCAGCGCCGGACAGAGGAGCTTCAGGCCAAGGGCCAGAAAGCCGACTATCAGAAAATTTTGAAGGAGATTCAGCAGCGGGACTACCAGGACACCCACCGGGACATTGCGCCGCTGAAAATGGCCCGGGATTCCGTGAAGCTGGACACCTCCGATTTGGACATCGACGGCGTCATTGCCGCCATGAAGGACATTATTGCGAAGAAGGTGACGCCGTGCGTGTAACTTTGGCAAAAAGCGCGGGTTTCTGCTTTGGCGTCAGTCGGGCGGTGGAATTGGTGGAGCAGGCGGCCTCCTCCGGCAAAAAGGTAGCCACCCTGGGACCCATCATCCACAACCGCCATGTGGTCGCCAGATTTGAGTCCCTGGGGGTCCGGGTGATCAATGCCCCCGAGGAGGCCCTGCCGGGAGAATCGGTTATCATTCGCTCCCACGGAGTGAGCCGGGACGTCTATGAGCGTCTCCAGAACCAGAATGTGGAAATTATTGACGCCACCTGCCCCTTTGTCAAGCGCATCCACAGCATTGTGAGCCGGGCCGAAGAAGAAGGTGCCCTGCCCATTATCATCGGCACAAAAACCCATCCGGAAGTGGAGGGCATTGCAGGCTGGTGCGGAGCGTGCCAGGTGTTTGAAAACCGAAATGAGCTGGAAACCTGGGCAAAGGACCATCCTGAGTTGAGAAATTCGTCAATTTGCATAGTTTCTCAGACAACTTCTACCGAATCTTTGTGGAATTCCTGCGTGGATTTTGCAAAAAAACAGTTTACTAACCTCAAAATATTTGATACAATATGTAAAGCAACTGAATGTAGGCAAAGCGAAGCAGCGCAGTTAAGCAGGATTTGTGGGGCCATGGTCGTAGTAGGAGATCTCAGCAGTTCCAACACAGGCCGTCTCGCTATGATTTGTCGCGAGCACTGCAAGCAGGTCCATCTGGTGGATAATGCTTCGGAATTGAAGCCGGAGGACTTTCGCGGGGTCCGAGTTGTTGGAATCACTGCTGGTGCGTCGACGCCAGCGTGGATTATAAAGGAGGTCTATAAGACTATGAGCGAAATTACCAATGTTGAGGCTGTACAGGAGGAGAATTTTGCTGAACTTCTCGAGCAGTCCATCAAGACTTTAAATACAGGAGATAAGGTCAAGGGTATCGTAACCAGCATCGGCAACACCGAGGTCCAGGTTGACCTGGGCACCAAGCACGCCGGCTACATCCCCTATGACGAAGTCAGCACCGATCCTTCTGTGAAGCCTGAGGACGTTCTGAAGGTCGGTGACGAGATCGAGGTCTTCGTGGTTCGTGTGAACGACCAGGAGGGCACTGTTCAGCTGTCCAAGAAGAAGCTGGACGGCCTGAAGGTTTGGGACGACATGGCTTCCTGGGTGGAAGAGAAGACCACCGTGGAAGGCACCATTACCGAAGAGAACAAGGGCGGCCTGGTGGCCAACGTCCAGGGCATCCGGGTGTTCATCCCCGCTTCCCAGTCCGGCATCGCCAAGGGCGGCGACATGGCTTCCATGGTTGGCAAGACCGTGTCCATGAAAATCACTGAGGTCAACCGTGCCCGCCGCCGTGTTATTGGCTCCATCCGTGCCGTGACCAGCGAGGCCCGCAAGGCTGCTCAGGAGAAGATCTGGGCCGAGATTGAGAACGGCAAGAAGTACCACGGCACCGTCAAGTCCCTGACTTCCTACGGCGCTTTCGTGGACATCGGCGGTGTGGACGGCATGGTCCATGTTTCCGAGCTGAGCTGGAACCGTATCAAGACCCCTGCCGACGTGGTGAAGGTCGGTGACGAGATCGACGTCTATGTCATTTCCTTTGACCCCGAGAAGCACAAGATTTCCCTGGGCTACAAGACCGCTGAGATGAACCCCTGGAACCAGTTCATGACCAACTATCAGGTTGGTGATGTGGTGGACGCCAAGGTTGTCAAGCTCATGACCTTCGGCGCTTTTGCCGAAATCATCCCCGGCGTAGACGGCCTGATTCACATCTCCCAGATCGCTGACCGCCGCATCGGCAAGCCCGAGGACGTGCTGTCCGAAGGCCAGGATGTGAAGGTGAAGATCACCGATGTGGACGCCGAAAATAAGCGCATCTCCCTGTCCATCCGGGCTCTGCTGGAGGACGGCGAGGACGCCGAGTAATTTTTACCATTCTGAAACCGGGGCAAGCCACGCTGCCCCGGTTTTTTGCTAGGAAGGAGATTTTTAAGCTATGGTCAAACACATTGTGCTCTACACCTTCAAAGAGGGTGTCGACAAGGACGAGGCCGTAAAAACCGTTGCCGCGGTGTTGGAACCGCTGGTGGGGAAAATCCCCGGCTTGCTGCACCTGGAAATCCGCCGGGCCTTCAGCGGCATGGACTATGCCCTGTACTCCGAGTTTGAGAGCCGGGAGGCCCTCAGCAATTACGCATCCCATCCCCTCCACCTGGAGGCAAAGACGCACTTTTTCCACCTGCTGGACAGCCGCGTGGCCGCAGACTATGACCTGTAAAGGAGAAGAATTATGAAGGCAATTGTTACCGTTGTGGGTCAGGACCGGGTCGGCATTATCGCCGGAGTGTGCACCGCCCTGGCGGAGTATAACGTCAATGTCCTGGACATTCGTCAGACCGTTATGCAGGGCTACTTCACCATGATGATGGCCACGGAAGTGGGCAGCTGCACCATCCCTCTTGGGGACCTTGTTACGCACATGGAGGAGAAGGGCAAGGAAATGGGCCTTTCCATCCGGGTCCAGCGGGAGGACATTTTCAACGCCATGCACAGAATCTGAGGTGGCGCCATGCTGAGTGAAAGAGACGTCCTGGTAACCCGGGACATGATTGAAAAGCGGCATCTGGATATCCGGACCATCACCATGGGCATCAGCCTCTTGGACTGCTGTGACCCGGATCTCGCAGTTTGCTGTGATAAAATTTACAAGAAAATCACCCGCTGTGCCAAGAATTTGGTCCGTGTGGGCGAAGATATTGAGAAGGAATTCGGCATTCCCATTGTCAATAAGCGCATTTCCGTGACGCCCATCGCTCTGATTGGCGGCGCCTGTGAAGCGGACAGCTATGTGGAGATTGCAAAGACCCTGGATGCCGCCGCCAAAACCTGCGGCGTGAACTTCATCGGCGGCTTCTCCGCCCTGGTGCAGAAGGGCGCCACAAAAGGGGACTGGAAACTGATTCACTCCATCCCCGAGGCCATGGCCGCTACCGAGCGGGTCTGCGCCAGCGTCAATGTGGGCTCCACAAAAGCCGGTATCAACATGGACGCCGTGGCGGAAATGGGCCGTATTATCAAAAAGACTGCGGAGCTCACCGCCGATAACGACGGCCTGGGCTGCGCCAAGGTGGTTGTCTTCGCCAACGCCGTGGAGGATAACCCCTTCATGGCCGGCGCGTTCCACGGCGTGGGCGAGCCTGAGTGCGTGCTGAATGTGGGCGTCTCCGGCCCCGGTGTGGTGTACCACGCCTTGCAGGAAGTGAAGGGCCAGCCCTTCGATGTGGTGGCCGAGACCATTAAAAAGACTGCGTTCCAGATTACCCGCATGGGCCAGCTGGTTGGCCAGGAGGCTTCCCGCCGCCTTGGCGTTCCCTTCGGCATTGTGGACCTGAGTCTGGCCCCTACCCCCGCCATCGGTGACAGCGTGGCCCGGATTCTGGAAGAGATGGGCCTGGAAGTTTGCGGCACCCACGGTACCACCGCAGCCCTTGCCATGCTCAATGACGCCGTGAAAAAGGGCGGCGTCATGGCCTCCAATCATGTGGGTGGCCTGTCCGGCGCCTTCATCCCCGTGTCTGAGGACGAGGGCATGATTGCCGCTGCGGAAAAGGGCACCCTGGTCCTGGACAAGCTGGAAGCCATGACCTGCGTGTGTTCCGTGGGCCTGGATATGATTGCAGTGCCCGGCGACACCAGCGCCGCTACCATTTCTGCCATTATCGCAGACGAAGCGGCCATTGGCATGGTAAACACCAAGACCACCGCCGTCCGTATTATCCCTGCCCCCGGAAAAGTGGTGGGGGACCGGGTGGAAATGGGTGGCCTTCTGGGAAGTGCTCCCGTTATGCCTGTCCACAGCGAAGGAAGCGACGCTTTCATTGCTAGAGGCGGCCGGATTCCCGCCCCCTTGCAGAGCCTTAAGAACTGATACAATACAGAACCCTCTCCGAAAAACCGGAGAGGGTTCTGCTTGTCCCAAAAGCCTCGCAGAGTTTGCCGCCGCAGGCGGCAAAGAAAATCCAAAAAATTTTCCGCCGGGGCGTGTACCTGGTGGAAAATACTCCTCAGGCTCCAAGTGTGGAATTTGTCCCCCATTGGGGACAAATTATGCGCGCAGGAGACTGCAAAAAACTGTCAGAAAGCCCCGCAGGGGATTTTTGACAGTCTAAACGCCCTCCGAAAAATCGGAGGGCGCTCTTTTACTTTGCGGATAAATCCACGCAGCGTCTTAGTATGCTGTTGGCTGGGACCTGCTTTCCCAGAGGCAGGGTGAATTCCATCTGGGGCTGCCTGGGCTCTTCCAGGGGGTTACCCTCGCTGTCCGTCATGTTGGCGGCAAGAATGGGGAAGGGCCGCAGGTCGGGACCTACCACTTCCAGGGCGTCTCCTGCACGGAATTTGTTGTTCAGGCGGCAAAGGGCGTTGCCCTGTTCGTCGCAGGAGATAACCTTGGCACAGATTTGCCAGTCTCTTATGTACCGGGAGTTCTCCACATACTGCCCGGGCTCCCCCAAATAGAAGCCTGTGGAGTAGATGCGGTGGGACACGTGCTCCACCTCGTCCCGCCAGACAGGGTCCACTGTCCGCCCTGCAAACACATCGTCGATGCAGTGGCGATAGGCCCCTGTGACAATGGCAGCGTAGTAGGCAGATTTGGCGCGGCCCTCGATTTTGATGCAGTCAATGCCTGCATCCATCAGCTCTTTCAGATGGTCGATGGTACACATATCCCGGGAATTCAAAATATAGGTTCCCTTTTCATCTTCAAAAACCGGGAAGTACTCCCCAGGCCGCTTTTCCTCCATAAGGGCGTACTGGTATCGGCAGGGCTGGGCGCAGGCTCCGCGGTTGGCATCCCGGCCTGTCATGTAGTTGCTTAAAAGGCACCGCCCGGAGTAGCTGACGCACATGGCGCCGTGGCCGAAGGTTTCAATCTCCAGCTGGGGGTCCACCTTTTGCCGGATAGTGGAAATCTCCTTGAGGCTCAGCTCTCGTGCCAGAACCACCCGGCTGGCGCCCAGGTCAAACCAGGCCTGGGCGCATTCGTAGTTTCCGATGGACTGCTGGGTGGAGATGTGCCGCTGGCAGTGGGAAGCGTACTTTCCCGCCAGGGAAAAAGCTCCCAGGTCTGCCAGAATCAGGGCGTCCACCCCTGCATCGTCCAGCTGCTGCAGATACTCGGGAAGGCGTGCCACCTCGTCATTGCGGGGCATGGTGTTCACGGTGACGTGACACTTGACATGGTGGCTGTGGGCGAATTTCACCGCCTGTACAAGCTCCTCCGGGGAGAAATTGCCCGCAAAGGAGCGCATACCAAAGCTGGTGCCTGCCAGATATACGGCATCGGCTCCGTAAAGAACGGCCATTTGGAGCCGTTCCATGTCACCGGCGGGGCTGAGAAGCTCTAATTTTTTCATCAGCCGTCCCTCTGTGCCGCAAACTGCGCCCGGTAGCTCTCGTGCTCCTCGGCAGTGGTGGAGAACTGATGGGTTCCGGTGGCGGGGTTGAGAATATAGAAATAGTAGTTGGTGGTAGCAGGCTCCAGGGCACCCTTGAGACTTGCAAGGCCGGGGTTGGAGATAGGCGTGGGAGTCAGACCAACGTTGGTATAGGTGTTGAAGGGGCTGTCCACTTTCAGGTCTTCGGTGGTCAGGTCCGCCTTGCCGTCCAGGGCATAGATGATGGAGGCGTCGATGTTCAGGTAGGCCGGGTTGTTGCCCCAGTTGAAAAGACGGTTGTAGATAACGGAGGCAATCATGGGGCACTCCTCGGCATTGGCGGCTTCCTTTTCAATGAGAGAGGCCACGATGGTCACATCCTGGATGGAGAAGAGGTGCTGGGAAATATAGGCATCGTCCTTGCCAGCCGTACGCATGAGGTTCCCGAGGTAGGCGTTGAGGCTGTCAAGCTTGGCGCGCATTTCCTCGTCAAAGCGGGTGTCAAAGTTGTTGAGCATTCTCTGAAGGGCTTCTCTGGGAGTGGAGTTCTTATAGAACTCATAGGTGTCCGGGAAGAGGTAGCCTTCCAGGCAGTACTTGTCGCCCCGTTCTACACCTTCCAGGAACCAGTAGTCGTCCAGCTCCCCGGTTGCGGCATAGTCAGCCACATCCTTGGCGGTACAGATGCGGTTTTCTTCCAGCAGGTCGAAAATCTGACGGCAGGTATAGCCTTCGGGAATGGTCAGCGTGATGACCTCTCGGTTGGAGCGCGGGGTCATGAAGTTCACCAGCGCATGGTAGTCGTATCGGGTGTTCAGATCGTAGATGCCCGGCTGGATTTTCTTTTCCGCATGGGAAATGTCGGCGTAGAGGTTAAAGAGGCTCTTGTAGCGCACCAGTCCTGCATCATAGAGCTTGTTTGTCACGTCCTCCATGGTGTCGGACTCGTAAATGGTCACGGTAACAGGCTTGTCCTCCCGGCCGAAGGCCAGCACATCGGCGGCGCAGACCCAAAGCATCCGCCCGGCGGTGACGCCAATGGCCACAATCAGGGCCAGCCATACGAAGGTGACTAAGATGTTGGGAATACCCAGGAAACCCTCGCCGTTTTTCTTCTTGGGACGGCCCTTTCGGGTTCGGCGGGGATAGGCAGCCTTTGGCTTTTCCGGGGCAGGCGCAGCCTCTTCCTGGGGAATATCCCGGTATTCCTGGGCATCCTCCGAAGCGGCAGGTGCCACAGGCTCCGCAATGGTGTCCAGAATGGAAAGATCGAACTGGGGCTCCTCCTGTCCGTGATTGAGCATGCCCTGGTAGTCCATGGCTTCCTCGTCGGCAGTGATCGGCTCCCGGGTGTCCGGGTTTGTAAAGCGGTCGTCTGTCTCAGGAATATCCTCTACGTCCGGAATGCGGGACATGAATTCCTCGCCCGGGGTGGGGGCTGAAGATGGAGCGTCCACAGAGACGTCCTGGGAGACGTCTTCCGAGACCCCTTCAGAAAGGTCCTCGGAGACCTCCTCAGAGACATCGTCAGAGGCCTCTTCGGAAACGTCCGGAATATCTTCAAAAACGGGAGCTTCCTCAGAGGGGGTGTCCTCCGCCGGGGAGGTCTCCTCATTTTTCGATGTAAAGGACAGCTCTTGAATCAGGGGTTCTTCTTCAAAATTTTCAGGTTCGGCGGGAACAGGATTCTCCTCCTGCTCCGGGAATCGTTCGTCTTGCATGGTGTTCCTCCTCGTTTAGCGGATAACGATGGCATTGGCCACCTGGTCGGCGGCCTCCTGGCCCGAAATGGCGGTGATGAGGGCGAGACCGAAGGGCACGGCGCACCCGGCGGAAGTGCCGGTCACCAGATTGCCGTCAATGACGGCGGCTTTCTCAACCATAATAGCTTTTCCCATGTTCTCCTCACAGCCGGGGTAACAGGTGGCTTTCCTGCCGTCGGGAATGCCCAGGTCAGCCAGCACCGTGGGCCCTGCACAAATGGCGGCAGTGAGCAGATGGTTTTCCCAGGCAAAGGAGATGGCGTCCATGGCCAGACGGCTGGCCCGGATGGAGGCCACGCCCCGCAGGCCGCCGGGAAGGATGACACCCTCCATGGAAGTGAGGTCCAGCTCCTCGATGGTGAGGTCAGCAGTGATGGGGATGCCGTGGGAGCCCACAATGGTTTTCCCGTTCAGGCCAACGGTAGCAACTTTGATTCCGGCCCGGCGCAGAAGGTCCAGGGGAGCCACAGCTTCGGTTTCTTCAAAACCCGTTCCAAGAAGCATATAATACATACTCAGTCCTCCAAACATGCCGCAACATGGCGGTAGATTTCTTCGTGAATATTTTCAATGGTCCGCATTTTGCCGTCCTTTACGCAGGAAATCATGGTCCAGCCGTAGTAACCGGCAGCGGCGCGGCCCATTTCCCGGCAGGTGGCGAGGTATTTTATGTCCTGTTCGTGGATGTCCGCATGGGAACCGGTGGCGGCTTCCCGAGAACGCATCATCTTCTCCGTAAAGTCCGTGGGCACATCCAGATAGATGGTCAGGTCAGGCCGGGGCAGCCCCAGCTTATTATACTCAAAATCGTAGAGCCAGTGCAGGAACTCCTCCCGTTTTTCCGGAGGCTCCTTGGAGCTCTGATGGACGGCGTTGGAAGTGGTATAGCGATCGGAAACCACCAGTCCGCCCTTTTCGTACCAATCGCCCCATACCTTTTTGTAGGAGGCGTAACGGTCCACGGCATAGAAGGCCGAGGCGGCATAGGCGCCTACGTCAGAGGGGCGGCTGCCAAATTCTCCGCTGAGGTACATCCGAATCAGTGCGGAGCTGGGCTCCGCGTATTGGGGGAATACCAATTTCTGAAATGCCACCTGCTCCTGTGTCAAACGCTCCGTGAGCAGACGGAACTGGGTGGACTTTCCCGAGCCGTCGGTGCCCTCAATTACAATCAGTTTACCCATTTCAGTCCTCCTTAGTTGGGACGCATACTATCATACCCTATAATATAGCATAAAAGGCCCCGTTTGTCCACCTGTGCAGTTCTTAATTTTCTGGAAACGGGGAGATTCCTCCCAAGAATGTGGTTGAAAAAGGTAAGAAAAGATGGTACAATCAAAGAACATAATCTATAAAAAGGAAAGAAACCATGGAAGTTACATTTGAGAGCCTGGGCCTAAGCCAGGCTATGCTGAAAGCCCTGGAAGAGAAGGGCTATGGATATCCCACTACCATTCAGGCCGAGGCCATTCCAAGCTTTATGCAGTGGAAGGACGTCATTGCCAAAGCCCCCACGGGCACAGGCAAGACCTTCGCCTTCGGCATTCCCATGATTGAGCACATTGACCCCAAGGATGAGAGCGTGCAGGGCCTGATTCTGGCCCCCACCCGGGAACTGGCCATCCAGATCGGCGACGAGCTCCGGGGCCTGCTGACCTACTTTACAGGCATCCGGGTGGCGGTGCTTTACGGCGGCGCAGGCATCGGCGGGCAGATCAAGCAGCTGGAAAAAAAGCCCCAGATTGTGGTGGCAACCCCCGGCCGCCTGATGGACCACTATAACCGGAAAACCATCCGCCTGGATAAGATTCAGACCGTTGTCCTGGACGAAGCCGACCGGATGCTGGATATGGGCTTTTTCAAAGACGTGACGAGAATCATCGACAAGGTGAAAAATCGCCGCAACCTGGGCCTCTTTTCCGCAACCATCTCCCAGGAGGTCATGACGGTTTCCTGGATGTACCAGCGGGACGAGGTGGAGATCACCGTGGAGCCGAAGCAGGAGGACCGGCCGGATATTGACCAGTACAGCCTGTCCTGCACCCCCCTTGAAAAGGCTGAGACCAGCCTGCGGCTGATCAAAGCCCGGGGATTTGAGCGCATCATGATCTTCTGCAACACCAAGCATATGTGCCAGCGGCTCTGCGACGAATTCCAGCGGGCAGGGCTGGACTGCGACTGCATCCACGGAGATATCCGCCAGAGCCAGCGGGAGAAGACCATGCAGAAATTCCGGGAAGGAAAGCTCCCCGCACTCATCGCCACGGATGTGGCCTCCCGAGGCATTGACGTGGACGATGTGGATGCCGTCATCAACTACGACATCCCTGAGGAAAACGAGTATTACGTCCACCGTATCGGCCGGACGGGACGGGCCAAGCGCAAGGGCGAGGCCTGGAGCCTTGTCAGCAACTTCCCGGAAAAGGCCAAGCTGGATGAAATCGGAAAGTTCTGCAACTTCACGGTACGTCCCATGGTGCTGTCCGCCGAAGGAGAGCTTACGGAAGAGGAAGTGAAAGCCCCGGCCGCTCCCAAGAGGCGTTTTCGTTGAACGGTCGGGAACGGGGCTTTCTGCTCCTTGGCAGCCATCTTGGGGACCCGGACCGTCCGGTTCTGACAGCGGCGCAGCTTCGGACTTTGGGAAGGCGGGTCCGCTCCATGGAAAAACCCACGGAGGACCGGGATTTGACCGGACAGGATCTGCTGAACCTGGGCTACAGCCGGGAATTTTCCCGGCGTGTTTTGACACTTTTGGAGCAGGAGCGCCGGCTGGATGAATACCTCCGCCGGGCGGAACGCCTGCACTGCATCCCCGTCACCCGGGTCAGCGAAGGATACCCAAAACGGCTTCGCTATCGGCTGGGCGAGGACAGCCCCGGGACCCTTTGGGCCATGGGAGACCTGCGTATTCTGGAGCGCCCGGCCATCGCCCTGGTGGGAAGCCGGGAGCTGAAAGCGGAAAACCGGGCCTTCGCCCAGGCCGTGGGACGCATGGCAGCGGAGCGGGGGCTTGCTTTGGTCTCCGGAAATGCCCGGGGCGCCGATCGGGCCGCCCAGGACGCCTGCCTGGAGGCGGGAGGTACCGTTATCAGCATTGTGGCGGACGAACTGTGCCGCCAGACACCCCGGGAGAATGTGCTGTTTCTCAGCCTGGAAGATTATGACACCCCATTTTCTGCCCAGCGGGCACTGAACCGGAACCACAGCATTCACGCTCTCGGCAATACGGTATTTGTTGCCCAGTCGGACCTGCAAAAGGGCGGCACCTGGGACGGCACTACGAAAAATCTCCGCTTCGGGTGGAGCAAAGTTGTCTGCTTCCGGGACGGAAGCGAGAGCATGGCGCGCCTGACGGATATGGGCGCCGAGATGATTGACATCGATGACCTGAAAGACTTTGACCTCTGACCGGACCTGAACGGAATCAAAATGCGCTCTGTGACAGATGCGCTTGTCAAAAATCCCCGAAGTTTTTTTGACAGCCTGAGATGTCATAGGGCGCGTTTCAGGGCGTAGAATGAAAAAGCCCACTATACTCGTTTTCCGAAAGGACCTGCCATGAAAAAATGTCTGAGCCTTCTTTTGACCATTCTGCTTTTTTTTACGCTCTCCCCCCACGCATTCGCCAGAGAACGAGGCGATTTGGATTTGAGCCAGCTCATTGAGGACGACGACAGCCGCCGCTATGTCCAGGCCATGCTGAACTACCACCTGCAATACAACGTTCCCGTGGTGGAGAATCTGGAAGCAGGGTATTCCGCCCTGTTCTTTTTTGAGGGATGCTCCAATAATATGCAGGACCGCGCCTTGTCGGATATCCGATTCTACCGGGTGAGCGCCGTGTGCCTGGTGGTGCGGCTGGACAGAAAAGGGGAGCCGTATATCTGCTATTTTAACGACCAGTGCTCCACATTGCCGGACAGGCCCCTGGAATATGCCAACCGGAAACCGGCCCTGGGCCAGCCGGTGGGCCCTGCAACCATCTGCGACGGCACCTATGAGCTGGATTCTGTCCGGCATGGAGGTGTCTACGAAGCATTGCATCTTCGCACCAGCGCCGAGGATACCACCATCCCTGCGGTCTACCTGTCAGAGGATGGCTATATTCCCGCCCGGGCGGACATGATCAATATCCACACCCGGTCCGGCAACCACACCATCGAAGGCGCCATGTGGTCCGCAGGATGCATCCTGGTGGGAGACGGGAACTTTGGCTCCTATACGGACCTGATGGAATCCACTTACTATGCGGTCTACGATTACTTTAAGCTGGGCAACCGTGTGGGCACCGTCACCATCGACCGCCAGCGCCTGAAGGACAAGATGTATGACCTATATGAAAATCAGGACGCCGTGGACTATCTGCTGGCGGAATCCCGGAAGCTCCTGCCGGAGCGTTATCTCCTGGAATGCGGCAAAGAAAGTCCCCTGGAAACGGAGCTTTTGACGGACAAAGAAACCCTGCTCATGAGCCTGCCCTGCGGGACTGAGACGGACCCCCGTTCCGTGGTCCTGTCAGAAATTCGCAAGGGGGAGCATCTGACAATCTGTGCTTCCATTGAAAATGACCAGGGTCAACTCTGGTTCAGAACCGAACAGGCGGGACAGCAGGGGTATGTCTACAGCGGGGACACGAAAGAGCCCGGCGGCTTCTTACAGTGGCTCTGGGGCATTTTTGGAAAGGATAGATAGAACCAATGAACAACAACCGCACCATCCCCTATGGCTTTGTACAGGGGACTTACTGGATGAGCTTTGCGGTGCTCATGGGGTTTTCCAGCGTGTATTTGCTGGGCGTCGGCTTTACCAGCGCCCAGATCGGCATTCTCACGGCGCTGGCCTGCGTGTTCTCGGCTCTGAGCCAGCCTCTGGTGGCGGGCTACGCCGATAGCCCCACAAGTCCCAGCCTCAAGAAAATTGTACTGGGCCTGGTGGGCAGCCAACTCCTTTTTGTGGTGCTCCTGCCGTTGGTGAGAGACTCCCTTGTGCTGACTGGGTTGCTCTACGGTACAGCCATTGCGCTGCTGCAGCTGCTTCTGCCTCTCGTCAACTCCCTTGCCACCGAGACCATAAACCAGGGGCGGGAGATCAGCTTCGGCCTTTGCCGGGGCATCGGCTCCGCTGCCTATGCGCTCATGGCATATTTCATGGGACAGGTTCAGGAGAAATGGGGCGTTGTGTCCATTCCCATTTGCGTGTGTATAATCCTTCTGGCCCTGCTGGGGGCAATTGTGTCTTTCCCCTTTGAGAAAAGCGTCCGGCCTCAGGCGAAGAAAAACAGCGCCGGGGGAACCGGCTATCTATGGAAAAAATATCCCAGATTCTGTATTCTGCTTCTGGGATTTGTCCTCATTTACATGAGCCATACCCTTTTGAATAACTTTACCTTCCAAATTGTGGAGCATATCGGCGGCGGAAGCGGAGAAATGGGTGTTGCCATGGCCCTGTGTGCCGTACTGGAGGTTCCGGCCATGCTCTGCTTTGGCCTGCTTCTCAAGAGGAAAAAGGTGGAATTCTGGGTGCGGATGTGCAGTGTGTTCTTTGCCCTGAAGGCATTCCTCACGCTGCTGACAACCAGCATTCCCGTATTCTATGCAGTCCAGGTTCTGCAGCCCTTCGGTTGGGGTATCATGTCCGTGTCCTCTGTCTTCTATGTCAACGCCATTATGGAACCGGGAGACGCCATCAAGGGACAGGCCTATATCACCATGACCTTGACCTTAGGTACGGTTTTGAGCGCCGTTGCAGGAGGGCAGCTCATCGATAACCTGGGCGTTACCGCCATGCTGACCTTCGGCACCGCAGTGGCAATCCTGGGCGCAGGAATCAACCTCTTTTCCACACAGAAAACCGATTAATCGATGCCGCCAATGGAGAAAACCATTGGCGGCATCGCTGGCTCTGCGCCGGATGCTGCGCGACCTTTTGCCCCGGACCCGAACACCCGGGGCTTTTTGTGTCCATGGGCAAACAGCGTCTTGCAAAGCGCTACCGGGTATGATATGGTATTTTTGAATTGGCCCACAGACCGCCCAGCCTGCGGCGAACACGGCCCCAAAAACTCCGCGCCGACCGGCGGCCGAGGGAGGACGCTATGAAAAAAACAGCCATTGTCAATATCTACAACTTTATCCGCAAGTCCCATGAGGAGCCAAGCCGCTTCATACAGGACGACTTCGAGACCATTCAAAAGCAGATTCAAACGGTGCGGCAGTACGGCCTGCCCGCCACCTACGCGCTGAAATACGATGCGCTCACCGACCCCCGCTACCAGAAGCCGATGCTGGAAGAAACCGCCCCCCAGGATGAGATCTCCGCCTGGTGGGAAATCACCCGGGAGCTGTGCGAAAAGGCAGGCGTGCGTTTTCGCGGCCAGGTGACCGAGGAGTTTGACGAGCGGGTGAACAGCGCTTACTGCATTGGTTACGAGCCGGAGGAGCGCAAACGCCTGGTGGATGCCTATATGGACACCTTCTTTTCCGTCTTCGGCAGGTACCCCAGGACCATCGGTTCCTGGGTGCTGGATACCGTGACCCTGGAATACGCCGCCCAACGATACGGCATCACCGCCGGGGCCTCCTGCCGGGACCAGATCGGCACCGACGGCTTTACCCTGTGGGGCGGCTGGCCTAACGGGGTCTACTACCCCAGCCGCCGGAATGAAAACCTGCCCGCCCAGGCTCCGGCCAACCAGCTGCCTGTGCCGGTATTTCGTCTGCTTGGGCCGGACCCCATCTATAACTTTGAGCAGAACCTGCGCCCGGATTTGTACGGCATGGTGTTCACCCTGGAACCGGCCTGGCTCACCGGCCGGGATGAGCGGTGGATCAGCTGGATGTTCGATACCATTACCAAGGAGAACTCCCTGGGCATCGGGTACGCTCAGGTTGGCCAGGAGAATAACTTCTTGTGGGAGAACATTGGCCCCGGTTTGATGCCTCAGCTGGCTCTGGTGGAACATTTGGCCAGAGAGGGCCTGATTCGTGTGGAGACCATGGCGGCCAGCGGCGAGTGGTTCTGCAAGAAATACCGGGTTACCCCGCCCATGACCTGGCAGGCCTCCCACGACTGGAACGACGCCCATAATCTGAGCGCCCAGTGGTACGCCTCATGCTGCTACCGAGTGGGCTTTCTGTGGGAAGAAGGCCGCCTGCGGGTCCGGGACTTCTTCCTCTACCGGGATGAATACCCCTCTCGCTACTTGCAGCACGCCATGACAAACACCAAGAGCACCTTCGATGCGCTGCCCCTGCTCTTCCCCCAGCTCTGGGCCGGGCAGGATGTTCCCCGTCCCTTCATCCGGCTGCTGGGGAAGGATGGTTCGGAGCCGGAGGGCTGCATCCGCTTTTATGCCGAGAGCGAAACCGAGGCCCGGGCCGAGCTTACAGACCCGGCAACCGGCGCGCTGTTGGCCCGTTTTACCATGCAGCCGGATCGGCTCATGCTGGAAGGCCAATATGACCTTGTCTTCGACCGTCTGCCGGTGTTCCGCGCCGTCTTCGGCCGATGCATCCACATGGAGCACGAGGGCTTTTGCTACCGCTTCACGGTGGAGAACGGCACATTGATTCACGCCGGAGAGGACGGGGTGCGCATCGCCCCGGAGGCGGGGAGAATCTGCCTGCTGCTGGCGGATGCACCCATTGCGGAGCAAATATTCACGCCTCGGTATCTGGAAGACCCCACGCCGCTGGACAGTGTGAAAACCCAATGGGCCGAGAACGGAAGCGTGCCGCCCTTTACGCCTCAGCTGGACCCGCCCGAGTGTGTGTTCCCGGCAGGCACCCAGGCCAGCGTTACGCTTATCACCCGGCAGGAGGGCGTTCTGCGCTACACCACCGACGGCACCCTGCCGGATGAACATTCGCCGGTGTACACCGAACCCATCCCGCTGCATAAGGACACGGTGCTCTGTGCCCGACTCTTCCTTGCAGATGGCCGGGTGAGCGAGGCAGCGCGTGCCCACTATCGATTCGTTCTCACCGACATGGACCTGGAAAGCCCCACCCGCTTTGACCCTCGGCCGGTGTTCTCGGCAGGCGGCATCCGGGGCTTGCTGGCGCCCCAGCGGGGCAGCTGCGACTACCTCTGCGGCCAGTGGCTGGGCACCCTGCAGGATCTGGACGTCACTGCCCTGCTGCCGGAGGAAAGAGAGATCGAGAGCATCGGGCTGGGCTTTTTGTCCCACCATCGGTCCGGCATTGTCTTCCCGGAGTACATTGAATTGTTCACCGGGCCGGACCCGGAGCATTTGACCTTGAAGGACACCCTGCACCTGCCCTGCGCCCCCTGTGCCCGGGAGATTGCCAGGCAGGACGTTGTGTTCCCGGTGAACGAAGCGCTGTGGTGCTTCCGGCTGGTGGCCCACCGCTACAGCAGAATGCCCAAGTGGTGCACCTACAAGGGCGTGCCCGACGTGTTCACCATGGCGGACACCCTGCTGGTGAAGCCGAAGGAGCCTTGAACATCTTTTGAAAAATACAGCAAAGGCCCCGGCAGCCGGGAAAACGGCTGCCGGGGCCTTTTTGTAACCATCGGGCAGGATGAACAACAATAAAAGCAGAAGGAAAGTGGGTACACCATGGGATAGGTGATGATTTGCTTATTCAATGACTTCATGTTCTAGGGCTACTGGAAATAGAAAAACCACCTCGCTAAAAGGGAAAAAATGGCCTTCGGTTATCCTATCTGATAACCACTTGGCCCCTCTTTTTTGCCAGTTATCCACTTGGTAACCACTAAAAAATGGATGAAACTGATTTTTCCTTGGTCAGAGTATGTCAAACGATTTCAAGCGCTTAAGATGCAAAAATTCCAGGAAACCATTGGTTTCCTGGAATTTTGGATATTTTTGAAGTAAAATCAGCGCTTGCTGAACTTCAAGAGTCAGATGATGGGTTGACAAAATATCTGGTAATTGTTCGATTATACCAGGATATTTACCGATTACTGCGGTTTCTCCCTGCTTCTTGTGCCGGATTTACCCGTGTGTAGAGTACACACAAAAACAGATTTGCTCCTTATGGGTGCCTTACGCATCGCTGCCCGGGGCGGTGCAGGGTAACCGTAAGAAAAAGGAACTTGATCGCTGTTCTTGTGTTTACCTCAATTTTTCAAAACAGCAAAAACGTGTGAGTAATGGACAATTTGATTTCTGTAAGTTCAACATAAACTTCGCCTATGTCTGGCTTTACCGCTTTAATAGAAACACCCTAAACTGGCAGAGCCGCCCGAAAATGAGATGGCTCTGTCAGTTTTTTCAGATGCTACTCAACCTTCTTCTTTTAAGACGAAAGCGCTTCCCAAACGGCATCCCACAAGCGGCAGAAGAAGGATTTCTCCCTTGGATACTCGTCAAAGCGCAAAGTACCGCCCAAGGTGTTCAGAAGGTTCAATGTCCAGGCTCTGCCTTTATGGTTTTCACACAGCTGCAATAACCGCAGATCCTGCAATCCTTCCTTCCAGACCTCGCCTCGAATGGACTCCCAGGCCGTCCCATCTGGCGCCGGGTAAACCAGGAAAGGATCTCCGGAAGGGAAGGCTTCCCCGGCGTCTGTTACCCGGAAGGGATCAATATGAAAAACCGAACGCTGGGAATTGTAGAAATTGAATCCCCAGTGCAAAAATCCTTCAATGTTGTATTGGAACAGCAGCGCGCCCATAATCCGGTTTCTGGCGCTGGGCATGGCGATAAAGCGATTGGGAACCCTTTGTGCCTGTACAGTACAGTAGTAGGTCCATAGATTTTGGACTCCATGATCCACAAAGGTCTGGATATGATCGTTGCATACCACCGGTTTTTCCACAATGCCTTCCTCGTATACCTGGTAACTGCTGAGGGCGTCCATGACACGGCATCCTTTCAGCAATGGGGCAACCGTGGCTTTGGCAGCTGCGTAGGTGGATTTTTCAATGTCATGGGGTTCGTCTGATATGTGGAACCAGACGTGTTCCAATCCGATGAGCCGGTCCAGTTCCGCTTTCAGCTCTGGTAAAAAACGATGGAGGAAATTGGTATATTCCCCTCCAACGGCGGGAGTATGCCAGCCGAACCGTTTTTCCAAACCCTGGTTGGTATGTACCAGAATGTTTGGCGCCGCGACTGCTCCCCATTGGGAGAATAGATGGGCCATTTCTATCTCGGTAATTCCATATTTCTGACACAATCCGACCCAATGCTGCAGCCGGGAAAAGTCAAAGGTATAGTCGCTTCCGTCCCAATAAATATCCACCAACTGAACGGCAGTGCGTTCTCCGCCCTTGGCGGTATCCAGTGGCGGCGTAAAGACCGGGGTCAAGAGCATATTGATGCCGTGATCTGACGCGCTTTTGATAAAGTTTTCAATAATCCGCCAATGTTCCGGACTGAACACCGAAACGCCATAGTAATCTGCCAGACAGTCGGCGTGGAACCATTGGGTTTGATACAGCCGCTGCCGGGGAAGCTCCAATGGGGAAATTTCTGCTTCCAGGGTAAACTGAGCCAGCAGGTTTCTCTGCTCGTCTGTTACCAGCAGCACAAACCGGTGCTGTCCCACCGGCAGCATCCGGCAGTCCAGGGTCAGCCAAAGGCTGCGCCACTGGGCAGGAATTGCCTTGAAGGAATCCTCCCAGGAGACAGGATGCAGAAGGTCCGGCAAAAGTCCGGGCCGGGTCGTCAGGTAGTTGTCATCCCAAGTCCCGTGACAGGGATAGGCACAGGGCACCAGTTCTACTTGGCGCAGAAACAGCGCCCCAAGGTCATTCCCTTGACAGTCCAGCCGAAACAGCGTGGGCGTTTCTCCAAAGTCGTCGTTTTCGCAGGTATATGCCAGCTGGCAGGACCAGCGCTGATTATGAAAGAGCTTGATTTTCTTCTCCGGCATTTTTTCCGGAGCCTGCCAGGGCAGGACTTTTTCCAGGCTGTCTGTCAAAAGAAATTGATAGCGTGTCATGGTTATCTCCTTTCCCTGCCAACATTTGGCGTGAATCGTCTCAAGGAGGAGGCAGAATGCTCCGAAAGGGGAATGCATTCTGCCTCCTGGGGGGGTTACTTATTCAACAGGGTGTGCTTGCAGGAAGGATAGAGCCTGGTTGTGGAATGCATCCTGCAGCTTTCTGACACCTGCGGATTCCATCTTTGTCAGCAGTTTGGCAACATCCGCTTCCGGATCATCGGTAAAGCCCAGCTGCAGAAGCTTGTAGTCAGAGTTGTAAATCTCAGACAGGGCAGCGACCTCGTTTTTAACCTCACTGTCGTTAAAGACGAAGGTCAGATACCGTCCACTGCGGGCTGTCTCTTTCCAGGTGCTGACCAGTTCGTCGGCATTGGGGATGCCGCCTTCGATGGTGCGCCAGAATGCGTCGTTACGCACGCCCCAGTTGCAGTTGCTGTCGTAGCTGTAGTTGGTGCTGCCGGGCAGAGACTTCAGGCCGTGCTCACCCACTGCTTCCCAGTGCACGCCTTCAATGCCGTAGCAGAACAGGTTGTGGCAGATTTCATCATTGCGCAGGTAATCCAGAGCCATCAGTGCCCGTTCCGGATTCTTGGATTTGGAGAAAATGCTCATGCCGTTGGCCAGATAGGGCTGGATGGTAGCCGGTGCGCCGTTCATGGCGTCAAAGACCTGGACATTCCATTCAGGATGCTCCGCCTGCAGCGTGGTGTACAGGCTTTTGGCGGTGTTGATGTTCATAACAGCCAGAGCAGATTTTCCAGCCTGGAAGCTTTCGGTATTGTTCTGGGTGTTAACCACAGCGTTTTTGCTCCAGAAGCCCCGATCTTTCCAGTCTTTCACGCGATTGAGGGTATTCATGAAGATGTCGGTTTCCAGGGTGCTCATGATCTTTGCTTCAGGATCATTTTCGCCCACGCAGGTGAACAAGCTGGCAGGGGGCAGCACAGCATAGCGGTCGTCGCCCTTGGCGTTGGACTCTACGTTCCAGATCAGATCGAATACAAACTGACGGTCATAGTCGGAACCCACATCCAGAGGAATCATGCCGGGCTCGTTGTCCAGGATTGCCTGCATATACTCTTCTGCCTTGTCGAAGGTATCCAAGGAGGTGATGTTGTATTTTTCCATCAGATCGCCCCGGGCCATCCAGACATAGGCGGTCAATTCCTGATAGTTCATCGGCAGCATGTAAACTTTGCCGTCTACCTTGGCCTGTTCCCAGGCTTCCGGATACATAGACTGTGCAGTCATGGGAGCATAGGTCTCCAGCGCTTCGGGGGTAATCTCCCAGAAGCCCTGCTTGGTGGCCTGGGCATTGTAGAAGCACCAGTCAGCGGTGAAAATCATGTCCCAATCTTCGCCGGAAGCGAAAATCAGAGGATATTTCTGCTCATATTCGCTCCAGCTCATGAACTTAACGTCAATGGTTGCGTTGATTTCCTCTTTCAAACGGGCATTGATCTGTTCAAAGACCAGATCGTTGTCCACCGGGCGGTCACCGATGAGGTACATTGTCAGTGTGACTTCCTCGGAGATGTCCGGAGTACCGGCCTGCTGGGCAGGTGCTGCAGTATCGTCCGTCTTTGTGGTGGGATCAGCCGGCGCAGGGGATGCGCATCCGCCGAGCAGACTCAGCAGCAGGACAAGGGATAGGACGATTGCCAGAGTTTTTGCCAGGTGTTTCATGTTTTTTTCCTCCTTAGTTATAATGAAATCGCACGTTCCGTGCGCAATGCACAAACACGATTATCCTTTTACTGCGCCAATGGTAACGCCCTTGACGAAGTATTTCTGTAAGAACGGGTACAGAAGGATGATGGGACCAGTGGCCACAACGGTCATGGCAAGTTTCATTGGCTCGCTGGGCACTTCGCTCATGGGCAGTCCGCTTCTGGCTGCAGCTGCGCTGATGGCCTGGGCTTTGGTCAGGATATTGTTCAGGAAGTATTGCAGCGGATATAGATTGCTGCGTCCTTCGTCCAGGAAAAGCATGGCGTTATACCAGTCATTCCAGTAATTCAGCGCAATGAACAGTCCCACAGTAGCCAGTCCTGCTTTGCACAGCGGCAGCGCAATGTGAAGATAGATGGTAAAATCATTTGCGCCATCCAGCTTTGCCGATTCGTACAGCGCATCCGGGATACTGCTCATATAGCTTTTCAGAATCAGCAGGTAGGTTACATTGACCAGAATGGGCAGAATCAGCGAGATGATGTTGTTGTGGAAGTGCAGATATTTGGTGTTGAAAATATACCAGGGAACCAGACCGCCGCCAAAAATGGAGGTAAAATAGAAGAAAAAGGATACTTGGTTGCGGTAGCGGAAGCTCTTGCTGGACAGCACATACGCCGCCATACTGGTCAGAAACAGCCCCAGAAACGTTCCCGTAAATGTCACGAATATGGTCACTGCATAGGCCCGGAGCAGTTCGCCGGGAATTTTGAACAATGTTGTGTATGCATCCAAAGAGAAGGTTTCCGGAATCAGCTGGTAGCCATGGGTCAGGATTGACGTTTGATCGGAGAAAGAGCCGCTGAGCACCAGCAGAAAGGGAAGCAGGCAGCATACCGACAGAATGCCCAAAACAATATACGCAATGATGTTGAAGACCACCCGATCTTGACTGATGGGCTTTGCATGGGAAATGCGGTCTTTTTTCATAATGCATTCTCCTTTCCGTCCGCAAGATCAGAACAACGCATAATCCGGGTCTGCTTTTTTCACCAGCTTGTTGGCAAGCAATACCAGCAGGAACGAGAACACAGACTGATAGAGTCCTGCTGCACTGGTCATGCCAAATTCCTGAAGCTGAAGCAGAGAACGGGTTACATAGGTATCGATGACATCGGTCACTTCCAGCACCATGGGGTTGTTCCCGGTAACCTGCCAGAACATCTGGAAGTCGCCTTTCATAATCGTACCGATTGCCAGCAAGAACAGAATGATAATGGTCGGACGGATACCAGGCAGGGTGATGTAACGAATTTTTTGCCACATGGTTGCGCCATCCAGATCCGCCGCTTCGTACAAACTGGAATCGATATTCGATATGCTTGCCAGGTACATAACCGTGCCGTAGCCCACATTCTTGAAGGCGCTGACGCCAATCAGTATGAACGGCCACATACCTTTGTTGGAGTACACATCGATTGGTTCTAAGCCAATGGACTTGAGGAAGGTATTCACAGCGCCGAATTCAAAGTTGAACATGTTGTACACAAAGGCGCCTACCACGACCCAGGAGATAAAATAGGGAAAGAACATCACTGACTGGGTAATGCGCTTGAACCATTTTCCTGTCAGCTCAGACAAGAGAATGGCGCAGGTGATCTGCAGAACCGTATTGACCAACAGAAAGGCCAGATTGTACAAAATGGTATTTCTGGTGACACTGAACGCTTTGCCCGACTGGAAAAAGTAGGTAAAATTCTTGAACCACACCCAGGGACTGCCGAAGATACCATCGTGGTAGTTATACTCCTTGAACGCAAGGACAATGCCGCCCATGGGGATATAACACATCAGAATCACGACAATGGCAGCCGGGAGAATCATGAGCCATTTCACCCAGTTTTCCCGGAGATCTTTTTGCAAAAGGCTCTGCCGCTTTCTCATGGACTTCCGCTCCTTTCTGATTGGCTGATCGTTGTTTCTGCCTTAATGGTAACAAACGGGGGAGAAAAAAACAACGGGAGCCGATTATGATTGGAGGGAAAGATTATGTTAGTTGGCTTGATTTTTGCTATTTCTATCAAAATCCGTTGCACTATTGAAAAAAAGCTGTATATTATAGATAGGACCTTTGACAGACAGGGAGATGATAGCGTGAACTTTTCGGTTCTTTTGGTAGATGATGAGAAAATGCCCAGAGAAGTGCTCAAACAATACATAGACTGGAAAACACTGAATATCAACACAGTGGAAGACGCGGAGGACGCGGAGCAGGCATTGGAGATGACCCGAAAGCACCGCCCGGATATTGTGATCAGCGACATGAAAATGCCCCGGATGAACGGTTTGGAACTGGCCCAGGAAATCCGGAAGATGTATCCGGAGTGTCAGTTTGTCTTTCTCAGCGGCTATACGGATAAGGAATATCTCAAAGGTGCTATCAAGCTGAAAGCAGCCAGCTATGTGGAAAAACCCATTGATTTGCAGGAAATCACATCCGTGCTGAAAGACATCGTCCAAGAACTCCAAACCAATGCGAAGCCGGACCCCCAGCTGCTGTTCTACCGCGGAGAAAACGGCGATTTTTCCTATCCATCCAACGGGAAGGCATATGTGTATGAAAAGGCAATGTTTGTTATGCTGGCCAACCTGATTCGGCATAAGCGCCGGCAGGAAGCAATGGCGCTGTTTGAACGGATTTATCGGGAAATCGCCCAGTGCGAAGCCACACCTCCGGAGGTTGTACGCAATCTATACTGCCAGATTGTGTTTTGCCTGCTGTCAGCGGCGGAAAGCCGACAGGTTACCAGCGTCACCGCACAGGGGGATTACCTGCTGTACACAGCTGCAAAACAGCAGACATTGGCTCAGCTGTGGGATGCACTGGGTCAAGCGATGCAGGAATATTTTCAGGCCACGGAGCGCAATTGCCAGGACATCGTCACCCGGGTGGATGCCTATCTTGCCAGCCATTACAGCGACAGTGCGCTGACCGTGCAGAATGTTGCCGCCGACCTGGGATTTGTGCATACCTATCTGTGCAGCGCCTATAAAAAGCATGCAGGAATCACCATCAATCAGAAACTGACTCAGCTGCGTATGGAGCGGGCAAAACAGCTTCTGGCAGACCCATCCCGGAAGCTTTACATGGTAGCACATGAAGTGGGGTATTCCGATGGAAAGTATTTTGTGAAGCTGTTTACCAAGGAAGTTGGCCTTTCGCCGAAACTTTACCGGGAGAATATGATTTGTTATGAAGAATAAGTTACAGTCATTGGGCCGTTCTTTGCTGCTGGACGGAAAACTGCGCAGCAAATTGCTGTATATTTTTTTCCTTCTGGTGCTGCTCCCTCTGGGAATATTTACCATGTATGCCTTTCACCGGATCAATACGGTCATTGAGAAACAAACCTTCTCCGCTGCCCAGAAAGCCTTTGTTGACACCCAGACAGCGGTGGACGATTTGTTTGACCGGCTGTCTCAGGTGGTGGACATCCTGGCTATGGACCCCAACGTCTATGAACTGGCAGGCAGCAGCTTGGAAAACAGTACCTACATCCAGCGTTTGCAGGACAGCAATCAACTGGCAATGACATTTCACTATCTGCGTTCCTTATCCGGAGTTGACCGGATTTGCATGTATGTAAATAATGACTACCTTTATACCAACACTTCCGACATAGTGGATCTGCATTCTGTTGAGGACCGTCAGTGGCTGAAGGCGTTCTCTCCGGAAACCCCCACACGATGGTTTGCTCCCGGAGATTTTTCGGATGAGCCTCTGGAAAGTGACCGGTGCTACAGCCTGATGCGTATGATCTACGATCCCAGCCATGTATTGCAGCCCTTGGCAATTCTGCGGGTGGATATTGCAGCGGACCGGGTTGCGGAAGCCGTGGGGCGCAGTACCATAACGGAAAACGGTATGGTTTTTCTGCTGCATGACAACCGCATCCTGACCAGCTCCTCGGAGACGGAACTGCCGTCTGACTTTTGGGAAAATATTGAGGTTAACCCCCGACTGCCAGGGAGATGGAGTGATCTGAAAACCCAGTGGGGAACATTTCACACCCAGTATGTTTCCTTGGGAAATTCCGGGTGGATTCTGGGGGCGGCACTGCCCCATGATGACATTTTCCGTGTCAGCCGGGAACTGCAGATGGAGCTTTTGGCTGTTGTGGTCATTCTTGCCTTAGCTGCCTATTTGCTGGCCTACCTGATCAGCCGTTCCATTCTGCGCCGGCTTCTGCGGCTGAATGATACTATGCATGCGGTGGAACAGGGCAATATATCCATCCGTCTGGAACCGGTGGGAGAAGACGAGATCGGACAGCTGGTGCAGAGCTTCAGCAACATGATGAATCGAATCGATACCTTGATGGACGAGAAGCTGGCTCAGGGCCAGCAGATCAAGGCGTTGGAACTGAAAGCGCTCCAGGCGCAAATCAATCCCCATTTTCTGTATAACTCCCTGGACCTGATTAACTGTACTGCCATTGTCCATAATGTTCCCCAGATCAGCGCAATGGTAAATGCCTTGGCTCAGTTTTACCGCTTGTCTCTCAGCCGGGGACGGGAGGTCATTCCGCTGTCGGATGAATTGCGGCATGCCCGACTGTATGTGCAGATTCAGAATATGCGTTTTGAGAATCGCGTTCACGTCCAGTGGGACATTGAACAGGAGACATTGCCCTATCCCATTATCAAAATCGTGCTGCAGCCAATTATAGAAAATGCCATTATTCACGGCATTTTTGAAAAGCCGGACAAAACCGGATCGCTGTGCATTTCAACCCGGTACATGGGGCAGACAATCCGCATCACCGTGGAAGATGACGGTGTGGGCATGGACCCTGCGACTTTGGAAGCCAACTTTGGCGCGGCTTATTCTGCAGCCGACACCAAAGGCGGCTACGGCGTGCGAAATATCAATGAGCGGCTCCGTCTGGCCTATGGCCCATCCTATGGGATGCAATGTGAAAGCACACCGGGGAAGGGGACCAAGGTAACGATTACCATTCCCTGCCAGTGACAGCCCCCCAATAGACGGGAAAAAGACCGCTGATGGTCACACAAGGTGAGATCAGCGGTCTATCTTTGCTATTTTGTTTTACAAATTACAACAGCGAGAAGGATTCTGCATTCAGCTTTCAACTATTTCCTCACCTTATTGCCGCTGCTGCTGATTATTCAAGCGGAATATAGTAGTGCGGTTTCTCTACCTGGGAACTCTGCTCATCCAGCTCATATGCAGGATAGAAGGATATACCCGCAATCTGTTCCGGGTCGAGGACGGTAGCCAGCGAACAAAGGATAACCGTATATTGATGGTGCTCAGAGTCCAACGATTGGATGCCTCTGCCGTTCACATATATGTCCGTTCCGTCTTTCAATCGAACCCCTGCGGGATGGGGGTCCCAAGCGTTTTGCATTTGGAAATCATCAAAATCCGCATAATTCGTAAAAACTTGTTCATCCATCTGGTATGTGATCTTCATACTGTATTGCCCAATTTCCACCTCTGAAAGGGACATGGGCAGGTCTCCGATTTTGGTATTGGGCGTCCATTTTTTCGGTTCCCCAGTGTAGCCTTCCAGCGTCCATGTAAGTTCCCACTTTCCGGGGACAGTCATGTTTTCTTCGTCATATTTGGTATCTCCCTGATAGCCGAAGCCTGTGAAGGAAAAGGTCACTTCTTTCCCCAAGAGGCTGTTCTTAATCCAATCTAAGTCAACGCAGTATTCGATACTGCCGTCGCTGAGCTGATAATCCATAACCCACTCTTGATGTTCTCCTTCTTTTGCTGCGTTACCTGAATCTGGGATTTCAGTTCCCGGCAACGACGGATGGCATCATTGCTGTGGGCGGCCAGCTGGGCGCTGGTCACGTTACGGGATGCCCGATCCAAGGAAGCGGCGGGATTGGAGCGAAGCAAAGCGCTGCCCACACCTGCGGCGGTGGAAACATAGTAAGTTCCTTTGGCGAGACCAATGAGGGCGTCGTTTCCGGTTTTGTAGGGAATGCTGCTCAGCTGCCGTCTGGCGGCGGACTCC
>DVJG01000050.1 GCA_018710805.1 Candidatus Faecousia faecipullorum | reverse complement strand
TGCAGATGGCCTACGGTCTGGCCTGCGGCTTCGCCGCAGTTGCTCACCACCCGGTAGCCGTCCGTCAGGCCCTCTTCCGCGGCGATTTTGGGAATGACCTCAAAAATATGGCCCACCACGGCGCTGTTGTCCGCATTGACGCCGTTGCAGCTTTGGATGTGGGTCTTGGGCACCACCAGGATATGGGTGGGCGCCTGGGGGTTGATGTCCCGGAAGGCGTAGCAGAGGCTGTCCTCATAGACCTTGGCAGAGGGGACTTCTCCCCGGATGATTTTGCAGAAAAGGCAGTTTTCCATGGTGTTTTCCTCCTGTATTTCTATGGAACCTCTGAGAAAATCGGCAAGAGCCGGCAGCAGAAGATTTTGGCGCAGACAAAGGTTCTGAAAATAGAGGAATCCTGTATGGATTTCCTATTTTCAGAACTGCACGGATGGGACAAAAGATTCCGGTCCAGCCGAAGACGATTGATTCAGAGGTTCCCTATTCAGATTCCCAGAAAATGTACGCCGGTGACGCTGACGATGCCCATGATGATGCCCGCCAGCAGCACCCCCAGGCACACGGCAGCGGTGGTCTCCTTGATGCCCATGTCCAGGAAGGAGGCGGCCAAGGTTCCGGTCCAGGCTCCCGTGCCGGGAAGGGGAATGCCCACAAAGATCAGCAGGGCAATGAAGAGGCCGCCTTTGCCGGTCTTTGCCAGAAGCTTCTTGCCGCCGGATTCTCCCTTTTCGTAGCAGTAGGTGAAGAATTTTCCGATATAGGGCTTATCCTTACCCCAAATCAGCACCTTCCGGGCGAAGAAATAGATGACGGGCACCGGCAGCATATTGCCGATGATGCACACCACCAGGCTTGGCCAGTAGGGCAGGCCCATCAGCGCCGCCATGGGCACCGCACCCCGGAGCTCAAGCAGGGGCACCATCGAGACAAAAAGGCAGTACAGGTATTTTGTGAGCATTTTGGTCCTCCAGAAATTCGTTTTGGAAATTATACCATACTTTCGGGGGCTTTTCAACAAAAAGAAGGAAGATTTTGCAGGGCGTTTTTTGAACACGGCTTTAATTTTTCTTGAATTTCGGCGGGAAAGGCTGGAACTTTATGGCCTTCTATGATATAATGGCCTCAACTATACCATGAGGAATTATTGGAACGGAGAGAGAGTTATGCTGGAACTATTGGCCCCTGCGGGGTCCATGGATGCCCTGAAAGCCGCGGTGCAGAACGGCGCCAACGCGGTCTACCTAGGCTGCGGCAGTTTTAACGCCAGGCAGAGCGCCAAGAATTTTACCCCCCAGACCCTGGTGGAGGCCGTGAAATACTGCCACGTCCGAGGGGTCCAGGTCCATTTGACCCTGAATACCCTGGTGACGGACCGGGAGTGCGACGACGTCACCGCCATGATCCGCCACGCCGCCCAGAACAACGTGGACGCCTTCATTGTCCAGGACCTGGGCGTGGTGCAGCTGTGCCGCCAGATCGCCCCCCACATTCCCATCCACGGCTCCACCCAGATGACCGTCCACTCCCTGCCCGGTGTGCTGCTCTGCGCCGCCATGGGACTGCAGCGGGTGGTCCTCAGCCGGGAGCTGAACCGGGAGGAAATTTCCTATATCTGTAAAAATTCCCCCATTGAAATCGAAGTCTTCGGCCACGGCGCCCTTTGTATGTGCTATTCCGGCCAGTGCTACCTCTCCGCCGTCATCGGCGGCCGCTCCGGCAACCGGGGACGGTGCGCCCAGCCCTGCCGCCAGAGCTACGGCTACGGCCGCTGGGAAAACAAGTACCCCCTGAGCCTGAAGGACAACTGTCTGGTGGGCTATGTGAAGGAACTGGAAGCCATGGGCGTGGCGTCCTTAAAGCTGGAAGGCCGCATGAAGCGGCCTGAGTATGTGGCCACGGTCACTGCGGTGTACCGCAAGGCCATTGACGAGGGAATCGTGACCCAGTCCATGATGGACGCCCTCTATGCCGCATTCAACCGTCAGGGCTTCACCGACGGCTACTACACGGGAAAAATTGACAAGCGGATGTTCGGCATCCGCCAGGACACTCTGGACGATGCGGAATTTTTGCAGGCGGCCCGGCAGTCCTACGAGACGGGAGAGACTCAGCTGGTGGACCTCCAGTTCCGGGCGGTGGTCACCGTGGACGGCAGTTCCCTTACGGTAATGGACCCCGAGGGCCGGACCTGCCAGTCCATCGGCCCCATGCCCCAGCGGGCCCTTCGGGTGCCCCTGACCGGGGAAATGCTGGCTCAGCGGGTGGCGAAAACCGGAGGCACCCCCTATCGGTGCGTCCAGGTCCGGACCAGAGTGGACCCGGGCCTTACCATCTCCGCCGCCGCCATCAACGCCATGCGCCGGGACGTCCTGAACCAGCTGACGGCTCTCCGGGCCCGGCGGGAGGAAAAGCCCATCCGCAATCCCAAGCCCGTGCCCATGATCCGGGGCTCCCGGGGTCTTCCTGGGCTTACGGTCCAGGTGACCACCAGAGAGCAGCTGACCCCCAACCTTTTAAACACCGAAACCGCCATGCTCTATGTGCCCATGCACCTGCTTATGGCAGACCCCAACATGACCCTGCGTCTGGTGGAGCGGGGCAGACTGGCCGTGGTCCTTCCCCGGGTGGTCCACGACCCTGAGATGGCAAAGCTTCAGCAGGATCTAGCCACCCTTCGCCAGTGGGGCGTCCGGGACGCTCTGGTGGGCAATCTGGGCCTCATTATCCCCGCAAGAGAGGCGGGAATGCGGATTCACGGAGACTTTGGCCTCAATGTATTCAACTCCATTTCCATGGACGTCATGAAAAGTCTGGAAATCGTATCTGCGGTGCCCTCCTTTGAAATGACCCTGCCCCAGATCAGGGACCTGAGCAAGGCCGTGTCGGCGGAGCTCATCGCCTACGGGCGGCTTCCCCTGATGCTGACGGAAAACTGTCTGATCCGGGGCCGCACAGGTGAATGCACCTGTCAGACCGAGACCTCGGTAAAGCTCACGGACAAAACCGGCGCGGATTTTCCCATTATCAAGGACGGGGACAGCTGCCGCAGCGTCCTGTTAAACGGCAAAAAGCTCAGCTGGCTGGACCGCCAGGAGGACCTGAACAAGCTGGGCCTCTGGGCCCTAAGGCTGTACTTCACCACGGAAAACAGCCGGGAAGTGGACCGGGTCCTGGGCGATTACCTGAACCCCCAGCCATTCGACCCCGGCTCCTGTACCCGCGGCCTCTACCTCAGAGGCGTTGAATAAGAAAGGATTCCTATTTTATGCAGCTGATTCTAGCCTCCGGCTCTCCCCGCCGGAAGGAACTTCTGTCCCTTTTCCACATTCCCTTCACCGTGGTCCCGGCGGACGTGGACGAAACCATGGACCCTGCCAATGCCCCCTGTGAGGAGGTGGCCCGGCTCAGCGCCAAAAAGGCCCGGGCGGTAAAACGGGAGCCGGACGATGTGGTCATCGCCGCGGACACCATTGTGGTCTGTGAGGGAAAGGTACTGGGAAAGCCCAAAAGCGAAGAAAACGCCTATCACATGCTCTCTCTGCTCTCGGGCCGGGACCACCAGGTCATGACCGGGTGCACGGTGCTCCGGGGCGAAAAATGCGAGACCTTCACCGAGGTCACGGACCTGCACTTCCGGACCCTTTCAGAAAGGGAAATCCTGGCCTACATCGCCAGCGGAGAGCCTATGGACAAGGCAGGTGCCTACGGCATCCAGGGCGGAGCCGCCCTTTTCTGCCGCCGGATGGAGGGCGACTACTATAACGTAATGGGGCTTCCGGTGTGCCGCCTGTGGCAGACCCTTCAGAGCATTGCCCCGGAACTGACGGAGGAACATTCATGAGAAACCTGTTTTCCACCAAGGTCAAGATCATCCTGGTCATAGCGGTGCTGCTGACGGCGGGCCTTGCCATCCTCAGCGGCATCACCTCGACCACCATTCCCGACCTCATCGTCCAGGGCATTATGGCCCCCTTCCGGCGGGCTGCCACCGCCCTCACCACCACCGCCGAGCGTTACTACAGCTATATGTTCAAGTACGAGGCCCTGGAGGCCCAGAACGAAGTGCTGGAACGCCGCATCGCCGAAATGGAGGACGTGGCCCGTCAGGCCGACTCCGTTTCCCGTGAAAACGACCGCCTGCGAAAGCTCATGGACCTTTCCGCCATCCACGAGGACTATGACTACGCCGACGCCTACATCATCGGCTGGAGCTCCACGGACTGGGAGAACACCTTCACCATCAACCGGGGCACCAACGCCGGCATCAAAGAGAATATGTGCGCCATTACCGCCAACGGCGAAGTGGTGGGCCTGGTCACCGAGGCGGGCCCCAACTACGCCGTGGTCACCACGGTGCTGGACTCCACCCTGGAAATTTCCGGCACCATCTCCACCTCCGGCTACAACGGCATGGTCAAGGGCGGCTATGTGGACGGCACTTCCACCCTTCTGCGTATGAACTACCTGCCCTCCGCCGCCATTATCCGAAACTCCGACCAGGTGGTGACCTCCGGTTCCACGGTGTACCCCAGAGGACTGATTATGGGCTATGTGGTGGACGCAGGCTTTGAACAGACCGGCGTTGCCAAATACGCCCTCCTGGACCCCGCCGCAGACATCAACTCCCTGGAGCAGGTGTTTATCATCACCAACTACACCACCGACGCCAAGACGGAAACCACTCCGGGCACCCAGAACCCCACCGGCGAGACCACGGCGGAAACCACCGGCCAGACCACCGAAATCACCGCCCCCCCGGAAAGCCAGGAGACCATCCCGGACTCCGAGACCGCCCCCCTGGGCTGAGGAGCGCGCCATGGCAGAAAGACGTACCTCCCGCACCCGGCGGCCGCCTCAGCGGCAGACCGCTCCCCGGCGCAGACCCCGCCAGCCCAAGGCGGTGGAGTTTAAGCCGGACAAAAAAATCAGCCCCTTAAAAACCCTGCGCTGGACCTACCACCAGCGGATGCGGATTCTCAAATGGACCCTCTACGCCCTGACCCTGATTATTGCCATTGTCGTTCAGGACGTCATCATGTCCAACGTCCGCTTCCTGGGCGCCACCACGGACCTGCCCATCTGTGTGATTCTGCTCATTACCCTGGTGGAGGGCATCGAAACCGGAAGCCTTTTCGTGCTTTTCTCCTCGGTGTTCTACTTCTACTCCGGCACCGCCCCCTTTGCCTATTCCATTGGCATTGTAAGCTTTTTCGGCATCTTCGCCTGCCTGATCCGGCAGATGTATCTCAGCCGCAGCAAAACCACCATCGTTTTCTGCGCCGGCATTGCCGGACTGCTCTATGAGCTGGGCATCTTTGCCATGGGCATTTTCCTGGGGCTCACCCGCTGGGACCGCATCCCGGTCTTTCTCATTACGGGGGCCATCAACTTTATCGTCATGATCCCCCTCTATTCCCTTATCTGCAAAATCGGCCTGATCGGAGGTAATACATGGAAAGAATAAGCCGTTTTCGTGCTGTTTTGCTGCTTGTGTTCTTCGCCTTTGTCCTGGTGCTCTTCGCCGGCAAGCTCTTTTCCCTGCAGATCATTGAAACAAAAGGCAACACCAACAACCAGCAGACCTACACCACCATCACCACCGTCCGCGCAGCCCGGGGAGACATCCTGGACCGCAACGGCAACGTCCTGGTGGGCAACCGGGCCAGCTACGACCTGGTGTTCAACCACTACGTTATCAACTCCTACCCCGACCGGAACGACGCCCTGTACCGTCTGATTCAGAAGTGCAAGGAGCTGAACATTACCCTCAGCGACCACTTCCCCGTGACCCGTACCCGTCCCTTTGAGTACACTCTGACGGAGCTGAACACCTCCTGGCAGAACCACTTCCAGACCTTTATGGTGGACAGGTCCTGGGACTCGGACATCACCGCGCCCCTGCTTATGCAGAGGCTCCGCAGCTCCTATAAAATCCCCGAGCAGTGGTCCGATGAGGACGCCCGGGCTGTGGTGGGCCTATTGTATGAATTCACCCTCCGCGGTATCACCAACCTTCCCACCTACACCTTCCTGGAAGACGTTTCCAACGAGAACCTCTCGGCCCTTCTGGAGCTGAACACCCCGGGTCTCGTGGTAGAAAGCTCCACGGTCCGGGAATACCACACCAAATACGCCGCCCATATTCTGGGCTATGTGGGCAGTATGTCCGAAAGCCAGTGGCAGAAATTCAAAGATCAGGACTACTCCATGGACGCCATGGTGGGCCAGGCTGGCTTTGAAGAGGCCTTTGAAGAGTACCTCCACGGCATCGACGGCACCCGTGCCGACGTGGTTAACAAAAACGGCGCCACGGTGGATTCCTTCTACATTAAGGACAAGGAGACCGGAAAGCTCAAAGAGCCCGTGGCCGGCAACAACGTGGAAACCACCATTGACATCCGGCTCCAGCAGGCCTGCGAAGAGGCCCTGGATGAGACCATGAAGAACATCACGGACCCCGCCGTCAATACGGAAGTGGGTGACAAAACGGGCCGGGACGCCGAAGGCGCTGCGGTTATTGTCATCGAGTGCAAGACCGGCAACATTCTCGCCTGCGCCAGCTATCCCACCTACGACCTGTCCACCATGCTGGAACCGGAGACCTGGGCCGCCATTAATTCGGACCCCTTAAAGCCCCTCTTCAACCGGGCCTTCGGCGCCGCCTATGCCCCCGGCTCCACCCATAAGCCCTGCACCCTCATTGCCGCCATGGAAAACCGGAACAGCAAGGGTCAGTGGATTTACACCCCCGGAGAGATCATCCGGGATACGGGCTACTACGATAACCCCGATGTGGCAGGCTTCCATCCCACCTGCTTGTTCTATACCAGCTCCGGCGGCTCCACCCACGGCGACTGTGACGCCACCTGGGCCATGTGTGTCTCCTGCAACGTCTTCTTCTATGAGCTGGGCTACCGCATGACCATCGAAATGATGGAGGAAACCCAGAAGGCTCTGGGTCTTGGAGAGCCTACGGGCATCGAACTGGTGGAGAACATCGGCTACCGGAACAACCCCCAGCGGAAGCGGGAAGTCTACGGCTCCGGCATCGACGGCAACTTCTCCGCAGGCGACCGTATTCTGGGCGCCATCGGCCAGGCCGAAAACCGCTTCACCCCTCTGCAGCTGGCAGTCTACGCCTCCACCCTGGCCAATAAGGGCACCCGGATGAAGGCCACCTTCTTAAGCCGGGTGGTGTCCTCGGACTACCGGACCCTGGTCTATCAGAGCCAGCCCCAGATCGTCAGCCAGCTGGAAATGCAGTCCACCACCATTGAAACCTATATGCAGGGTATGCATGACGTGGTCTACAAACTGGGCGGCACCGCCACCAACGTCTTCGGCGGCCCCAAGGACCTCTACGGCGAGGGCGACGGCCCCTGGTACCTGAAGGACCAGATCGACGTCTACGCCAAGACCGGTACCGCAGAGCACTCCTCCGGCGGCTCCTCTCACGGCGCCATGATCTGCTTTACCAAGCGGAAGGATTCCCAGGATTTTGACATTGCCCTGGGTATCTTCGGCGAAAAGGTGGCCCACGGAAGCTCCCTGGACCCCATTGCCGAAAAAGTCGTCACTGCCTACTACGAAATGCAGAACGCCAGCGAAACCACCGCTTTTGAAAACCAGGTGGGATAACCTAAAAAAATGTGCACACCCAAAGGTGTGCACATTTTTTATGAAAGAATTCCGGGCCCCTGGGGGCCTTTTTCCGTAGGGGAGGGTTTTACCTGCTGTTTATATCTGCCACTCCGTAGGGGAGGGATTTATCCCTCCCTAAATACAAGATACGCAGCTGCCCGGCAAACGGGAAAAGGGAGGCATGAGCCTGCCCTACATTGTTATATATCCCTCAAACATCCGGCGGGGGTTCAGGCTTCCAGAAACTGGAAAAACCTCTCAATTTCCTGCCGTTTAGCACCTACCCGGCCTTGCTGGCAGTTGGGCTTTCCGCCGCCCCGGCCTGCCAGAGCCTGGTTCATCTGCTTTCCCAGGGGCCGAAGGTCCTGGGAGGTTGACATAATACAGTATTGATAGCCCTGCTGGTCGTTTCCCGTGAACACGGCGGCGAAGCCCTGGCTCACGGCGCTGATGGTCTCCGCCAGCTCTCCCAGGGCGGCGCCATCCAGATTATCCTCAAAGCACACCGGGTTTTTCCTGCCCCGGCAGCCCTCCCCAATGGCGGAAAAAAGGCGGCGCTGGATGCTCACCGTCTGGTACTTCTGGGCCGCCAGGATCTCGTTCATCTTCCGGGCGGCGGCTCCCGTCTCCTCCATTCTGGCGGAAAAGGCCTGGGACACCTGTTTGTTCTGGCCGTAAGCAGCGTTCAGAATGGCGAAGGCCTGGGCGCCGCAGGCCATTTGGATTCTGGTGCCGCCCCTAAAGTTCACCGCGTCCAGAAGCTTTATGAGACCGATTTCCCCTGTGGCCTCCACATGGGTGCCGCAGCAGGCGCACAGATCAACCCCGGGAATCTCCACGATTCTCACAGGCCAGGGCAGCTGCTTTTTTGTCCGGTAGGGGAGACGTGCAAGCTCCTCCGGGTCGGGGTACCAGCACCGGATTGGAAGATTCTGCCAGACATAGCCGTTGACCTGGGCCTCGATTTCCGGCAGGTCCTTCTGGGGTACCACGCCGTCAAAGTCGATGGTGATGCAGTCGGCCCCCATGTGAAAGCCCGTGTTGTGCCAGCCGTAACGGCTGTGGATGATGCCGGAGACCATGTGCTCTCCCGAGTGGGACTGCATCCGCTGGAACCGGGGTTCCCAGTTTATGGTCCCGGTCACAAGGGTTCCCGGCTCCAGAGGGCCGTCGCAGAGGTGGACCACTTCCTCCCCCCGTTCCCGGGTGTCCGTGACCTTCACGTTTCCCAGGCTTCCCGTGTCTCCGGCCTGACCGCCGCCTTCGGGGTAGAAGGCCGTGGCGCTGAGGGTCACTTCATAGCCGCCTTCTGCCTTCCCGCAGGTCAGAACCCGGGCTTCAAACTGCCGCAAATGGGCGTTTTCGTAGTATAGTTTCCCTGTGACCATGGTGTTCCTCCCGGCAAATGTTTTCTAAATAGTACCACGGCAGGTTGCAAAAATCAACTTACCGCTCTGTTTTTCATGGATTTTTCAAAAATTTTTCCCTTTCTCTCTGGCTTTTTTCCTCCGGCTGTTGTAAAATGAAGAAAACTGTCTCTGAGGTGAAACTATGCCAGATTTTTACGCCCACTATCGCTTCGGCAAAACCGTCCTGCCTACGCTGCCTGCCGACGTTCAGCAGTGCATCACCCGGTTTCGGCGGCTCTTTGACGCGGGACTCCAGGGCCCGGACTTTTTCTTTTACGTAAATCCCCTTATGAAAAACCCCCTGGGAGAGCTGGGTTCCCAGTTCCACGACCAGACCGGCCGGGAATTCTTTACCTACGCCGCCGCCCAGGCAAAAACCGAGGCCGCCAGAGCCTATCTCTACGGCGT
>DVJG01000049.1 GCA_018710805.1 Candidatus Faecousia faecipullorum | reverse complement strand
GTGGAGGTCCGGGGAACTGCGCCGGGCATATTTGCCACAGAGTAATGCAGAACGCCGTGCTTGACGAAATAGGGGTCAGAATGGGTGGTAATCCGGTCGATGCTCTCAATGGAGCCGCCCTGGTCAATGGCCACGTCCACCAGCACGCTGCCGGGACGCATGGTTTTTACCATCTCTTCCGTCACCAGCTTCGGTGCTTTCGCGCCGGGAATCAGCACGCAGCCCACCACCAGGTCCGCTTCACGAACTGCATTTGCAATGTTATAGGGATTGGACAGCAAGGTCTGAACTCTGCCGCCGAAGAGGTCATCCAGGTAGGCAAGTCTTTTGGCGCTGATGTCCAGGACGGTCACATTGGCGCCCATGCCTACGGCAATCTTCGCCGCGTTGGTTCCCACGTTTCCGCCGCCCACAATGACCACATTGCCCCGCTCCACTCCGGGAACGCCGCCCAGGAGAATACCCCGTCCGCCGCAGTTGGCTTCCAGAAGCCTTGCGCCGGTCTGAATGGACAGCCGGCCAGCCACCTCGCTCATAGGCGCCAGCAGCGGGAGGCTTCCGTCGGCCAGCTGCACCGTCTCATAGGCAATGGCCGTGACTTTTTTCCGCAGAAGAGCCTGGGTCTGCTCCGGGTCCGGCGCCAGATGCAGATAGGTGAAGAGGATTTGCCCTTCCCGGAGCAGTTCAAATTCCGGCTCCAGAGGTTCTTTGACCTTAACGATCATATCGGCGGTATCGTAAACCGCTTTGGCCGTGGGCAGAATCTCGGCACCTACGGCAGCATATTCCGAATCGGCAAAACCGCTGGCTTCTCCTGCGGCAGCTTCCAGATACACTTTGTGGCCAGCCCGGACCAGTGCGTCCACTCCCGCCGGAGTAAGACCCACTCGCCCCTCTTGGGCTTTGATCTCTTTGGGACAACCGATACGCATAATCATGGCTCCTTTCTGTGTGTCATGTGGTTTCTTCGTGTATATTGTACCACACGGTTTTAAAAAATCAACCAAAACATAAGCAGGTTGCCCATTTCCTTTGAAACAGCCCGGCTTTCCCCCTCTTGTCTTTGATAGCAAAATGACCGAAGGGGGATTTTCCTATTTTCGCGCAAAAGTTACGCTTCTCAGCAATCTTTTCTTGCAATTTGACCAAAGCTCCGGTATAATAAAAGGCGAGAATATGGGAAGGAGGCTAAATTTCATGGAACCTGATTATATCATAGAAATGCTTCATATCCGCAAAGAGTTCCCCGGCATTGTCGCCAACGATGACATCACCCTGCAATTAAAGCGGGGAGAAATTCATGCGCTTCTTGGCGAAAACGGCGCGGGCAAGTCCACCCTGATGTCCGTTCTCTTCGGCCTGTACCAGCCGGAGGCCGGTGAAATCAAGAAAAACGGCCAGGTGGTCAAGATTCACAACCCCAACGATGCCACTGCCCTGCACATCGGCATGGTACACCAACACTTCAAACTGGTGGACGTATTCACCGTGCTGGACAATATCATCCTGGGAGCCGAGGACACCAAATGCGGCTTTTTACAGCGGAGGGTCGCCCGGCAGAAAGTTCAGGAGCTCTCGGACAAGTATAAGCTATACGTAGACCTGGATGCCAAGGTGGAGGATATCACGGTTGGTATGCAGCAGCGTACCGAAATCCTCAAAATGCTCTACCGGGACAACGAAATCCTGATTTTTGACGAACCCACGGCTGTTCTGACCCCCCAGGAAATCGACGAGCTCATGGAAATCATGCGGGGCTTTGCAAAAGAGGGCAAGTCCATCCTCTTCATCACCCACAAGCTCAACGAAATCATGGCGGTAGCCGACCGCTGCACGGTGCTCCGGAAGGGCAAGTGCATCGGCACCGTGAACATTGCGGACACCAACGCCCAGGAGCTTTCCAACATGATGGTAGGCCGTCCGGTGCAGCTGCAGGTTGAAAAGGCACCCGCCCAGCCCGGTGACGTGGTCCTGGACGTGAAGGGCCTCACCGTTCCCTCCAAAACCAGCAAAAAAAATGCCGTCCACGATGTGAGCTTCCAGGTTCGCTCCGGCGAGATTGTCTGTATTGCCGGTATTGACGGCAACGGTCAGACGGAGCTTGTGTACGGCCTGACGGGCCTGACCCACTCCGCCGCAGGCACTCTGACCCTCTGCGGCAAGGACATCTCCCACGCCAGCATCCGCCACCGGAGCCAGGCGGGCATCAGTCACATCCCCGAAGACCGCCACAAGCACGGCCTGGTGCTGGACGACACATTGGAAAATAACATTGTCCTTCAGTCCTTCCGGGAGAGCCGCTTCCAGACCCTGGGCTTTATTAAGCGGGACGCCGTCCGGTCCTACGCCGAGAAGATCATCGGCCAGTATGACGTTCGCAGCGGCCAGGGCCCGGTGACCGTCGCCCGGAGCATGTCCGGCGGCAACCAGCAGAAGGCCATCATCGGCCGGGAAATCGACCGGGAAAATCCCCTGCTCATTGCCGTCCAGCCCACCCGCGGCCTGGACGTCGGCGCCATCGAGTACATCCACAAGCAGCTGGTTGCCCAGCGTGACGCAGGAAAGGCCATCCTTCTGGTCTCCCTGGAACTGGACGAAGTCATGAATCTGGCCGACCGCATTCTCGTCATGTACGAAGGCGAGATTGTGGGCGAGCTTGACCCCAAGACGGCAACACCTCAGGAGCTGGGCCTCTATATGGCAGGCGCCAAGCGCATGAAAGGAGGCGAAGAGGCGTGAAGCAGACAATTCGGAGCATCTATGAAAAAGAGGGTGCCAAAAAAGTCCTGGCCTCTCTCATTTCCATTCTGGCAGGCCTCTTCGTGGGCACCATTGTGGTGGTCATTGTGGGCCTGTCCAAAAACACCATCAACGGCTCCGGCATTTGGGACGGCGTTCGGCTGATTTTCTTCGGCATCCTCTCCAAAGGCCGGGACGCCGCAGGCAGCCTGGTCTGGGGCTACAACGCCCAGTCCCTGGGCAATATGCTCTTCCGGGCCACCCCCCTTATTATGACAGGTCTTTCCGTGGCTGTGGCCTATAAAACGGGTCTTTTCAACATCGGCGCGCCGGGCCAGTACCTTATGGGCACCCTGGCAAGCCTGATGATTGCCCTGGGCATCCCCAGCTCCGTGGTTCCTGCCTGGATCATCTGGATTCTGGCATTCCTGGGCGGATGTCTGGCAGGTGCCCTGTGGGGCGCCATTCCCGGAACCCTGAAAGCCTTCCTGAATATCAACGAAGTCCTTGCCAGCATCATGACCAACTGGCTGGCGGCAAACCTGGTGACCTGGGCCTTTGACATCAGTAACTTTAAGAATGTGGCGGAAAACACCAAAGCCGGATACATCTATAAAACCAGCTTCAACGGCGTTGTCACCCCCAAGATGGGACTGGACAAGCTGTTCCCCGGTTCTCAGGTCAATATGGGTATCCTGCTGGCCATTCTGATTGCCATTGCCATGTATATCCTCATGACGAAGACCACCATGGGCTATGAGCTGAAGGCCTGCGGCGCCAACCGCCACGCCGCCCGGTACGCCGGCATCAACGACAAGCGGAACATCGTCCTGTCCATGGCCATTGCCGGCGCTCTGGCCGGCGGCGGCGCAGCCCTCTACTGGCTCTCCGGCAACACCGAGTTCTACTGGTCCACCTATCAGTCCCTCCCGGCAACGGGCTTTAACGGCATTCCCGTGGCATTGCTGGCGGTCAGCAACCCCATCGGCGTCATCTTCACAGCCTGCTTTATGGCTATGCTGGATATTGTAGGCCAGCAGCTCACAGGCTTCACCGCCTACAATGAGTACATCACCGACGTCATCATCTCGGTCATTGTCTACCTCAGCGCCTTCTCCGCCATGATTCAGCTCATGCTCTCCGGTAAGAAGCAGAAGGCGGGCAGCCACAACGCCAACGCAGAACCGCCAAAAGCTGAGGAGAAAAAGGAAGGAGGCGAGCAGGCATGACGTTCCTTATTCAGCAGACCCTTCTCTATGCCGTGCCCCTGATGATCGTGGCTCTGGCCGGCGTCTTTGCCGAGCGCAGCGGTATCATCAACCTGGCTCTCGAAGGTATTATGATCTTCGGTGCCTTTATCGGCGTGCTGTTCGTCCGCAGTATGCAGCCCCTCTTCGCCGACGCCGTCATCCAAGGCAACTGGCTGGCGCTGCAGGGCTTTGAGCTTCTGGCCATGCTGGTATCCGCAGCTCTGGGCGCGGCCTTCTCCCTGCTTCTGTCCTTCGCCTCCGTGAACCTGAAGGCTGACCAGACCATCGGCGGCACCGCCCTGAACCTTATGGCCCCCGCTCTGGTGCTGTTCCTGGTCCGGGTCCTGGTGAACCAGAACACCCTGCAAATGGAAAACGGCGACGCCGCCTCCTGGTTCATGCTGAAAAAATCCACCTTCGGCATTGACAAAAGTACGAACCTGGGCTTCCTGGGTGAGACCTTCCTCAATAAGGTCTATCTCGCCACCTACATCTGCATCCTGGTGTTCGTGATTCTCTCCGTCATCCTCTACAAAACCCGCTTTGGTCTGCGGCTCCGTTCCTGCGGCGAAAATCCCCAGGCGGCAGACAGCCTCGGTATCAATGTCTACAAGATGCGCTATGCAGGCACCACCATTTCCGGCGCCCTGGCGGGCATGGGCGGCTTTGTCTACGCCCTGACCACTGCCAACTGCACCGCCAACGGCGATGTGGCCGGCTTCGGCTTCCTGGCTCTGGCCGTTATGATCTTCGGCAACTGGAAGCCGCTGAACATCGCAGGAGCCAGCCTCCTGTTCGGCCTCTTCAAGTGTGTCGCCGCCGCCTACTCCAGCATTGACCTCAACGGCGACGGACGGTTCCTGCTGGCAGAGCTGGGCATCAGCTCCCACCTGTACCGGATGCTTCCCTATCTCGTGACTCTGGCCGTGCTGGCCTTCACATCCAAGAAATCCCGGGCACCCAAGGCCGAGGGTATCCCCTACGACCAGGGCAGCCGCTGAAATTCCATTCAAGGAGGAAACATTTATGGCAAACAAATACGCAGGCACCCAAACCGAAAAGAATCTGGAAGCCGCCTTCGCCGGGGAATCCCAGGCCCGGAACAAGTACACCTACTTTGCTTCCAAAGCCAAGAAAGAGGGCTTTGAGCAGATCAGCGCCCTGTTCCTGAAAACCGCCGACAACGAAAAAGAGCACGCAAAGCTGTGGTTCAAGGAGCTGAACGGCATCGGTTCCACTGCGGAAAACCTTACCGCTGCGGCGGAAGGCGAAAACTATGAGTGGACCGATATGTATGAGGGCTTCGCCAAGACCGCAGATGCCGAGGGCTTCCCGGAGCTGGCGGAAAAATTCCGGATGGTGGCTGCCATTGAGAAGCACCACGAGGAACGCTACCGTGCTCTGCTCCGCAATGTGGAGACCGCCCAGGTCTTCGAGAAGAGCGAAGTCAAGGTTTGGGAGTGCCGCAACTGCGGTCACATCGTGGTGGGCACCAAGGCTCCGGAAGTCTGCCCTACCTGCAATCATCCCCAGGCCTATTTTGAACTCCACGCCGAAAATTACTAAGCCGCATATCCGCAAGGCCCCCGCTTATGACAAGCGGGGGCCTTTAGCCTGTCAAAAAATCCTGCAAGGCTTTTTTATAAGCGGAAACATCCCCGGCCGATGGCCGGGGATGTTTGGTTTTCTATATGAAGCAATTACTTCTTGAGGGCCAGTTTTTCTTCCTTGGTATGTGCGAACCGCTCCAGCTGAGGCACCAGGATCAGGCAGATCAGCGCTGCGGTGAAACCGCCGTTGTAGAGGCAGAAGCCGCCGTGGAGGTTGGGCACGGAGGTTACCAGCAGGTAATGCATGGCTGCCGCCAGGGTGCCGTACTGCCAGCCGTACTTGTCACAGATGGGGCTCAGGCCATTGGCGTAGCAGAGGCCAACGCAGATTGCCTGAGCATTGATTGCCCCAGAGAAGGTGCCGCCCACCAGGGCAGACAGCCAGCCGCAGACAAAGGAGGTCACCACATAGCCCAGCATAATGGGCCAGACGTTGCCGGGATGGGAGCCGGAATTGCAGGTAGCCAGCATACAGAAGATAATGCCGAAGGTCACGCCGTTGAAGCTGGCACCGATGAGGTTGTAGTAGGCCAGGATGAAGAGGCCAAACACACCTGTGTTCATGAGGAAAACCGCATTGCCATAGGTGCCGGAGAGATTGCCGCAGGCGCCCCGGAGGACTTTCCAGTAGTCCTTAAAGCTGCACCCCATAAGCAGGGCAGCCACCACAAATGCACCGAAGAGGACGATGCAGAACACATTAACCGTCATGGCAGAGGCCACCTTCAGGCCATCTGCCGAGGGGGCTCCAGGAAGCTCCACGCCCATGGTCTTATACAGTACGGCATTCAGGAAGAAAGCCGTCATGCCAATGGGCAGGGCCGCGCTGTACAGGTCAAAGCCCTTGTGGACCTTGGGAGAATGACCCATGCCCGCAGGAAGCAGGAAGCCAATAAAGAAGCCCACAGCCAGAGCCACGAGAATACCCGTGAGGCTGAAGCCCACGACCTCAGCGTTGGGGTAGCGGACCAGCATATCGGAGATAATGGGGGCAATGCCTGTGGAGAACAGCATGGCGTTGACGAGAGAACTCAGCTTCTCCTTCTTCACCAGGCCGTAGATTACCACACCCAAGATTGTAGGCAAAATGTTCAGCACATTGATGCCCCAGGAACAGAAGCCCAATGTCAAAACAAAAGCCAGGGTGGACACGTTATTGGGGGTGCTCTTAAAAATGCAGAACAGAGCCAGGCATACAAGGCCCGTAAGGCCCATATTCAGGAAGGTTGCCGCATAGCCGCCCAGGGCAAAATAGTTGGTGGAGACCTTACAGGGCTGGCTCAGAATGGTGAGGAAACCGGACAGCATGGTTCCCCGGTCCGGCATCAGCACCGCCGCCGCCAGGAATGCCAAGCTGGTCACCAGGAAAAACAGCTTCAGAAACGCGCCCTCGGATAGATTTTTCAACTTTTTCATAATATCTCCTCCTGAAAATCCCCGAATCACCCGGCAATAACAAAAAATGGGCAATCCAGTAGTACTGAATCACCCAGACGGCCGGCCTTACAGCTCCTGCACTTCTCCGCGGTCACCCGCTTTCATCCGTCAGTCATGCAGGATGTTATACATATTGTATAACCAAAAAAGAGATTTGTCAACAGAGAAAACCCTCCGGTTTTCCGGAGGGTTTAGACTGTCAAAAATCCCCTGCGGGGCTTTTTTGATAAGCTGAATCCTCTGGCTTTCCAGAGGGTTTTCCTGGTTTTCAGTTTGCATTGATCCGCCGGGCACTGGTCTTGCCTTCGGGCTTGATCTCGCCCACGGCCAGCAGAGAACGCTTGGTAAGCGCCGGGCCCACCAGCTCATAGACCAGCACCGAAAACAGCACCACGTTCCGTGCCAGGGCACCGTCGGGGAGGTTGGCCGCTGTGATGGCCATGCCCAAGGCCACGCCTGCCTGAGGAAGCAGGGTAATGCCCAGGTGGTCACAGATGGGTTTCGGCTGCCGGGTGAGCCGGCAGCTCAGGTCCGCGCCAATGTACTTACCGGCAGACCGCGCCAGAATGTAGATAACGCCCACAATCAGGGTCACAGGCTGGGCAAGGACGTTCAGGTCCAGCTCTGCGCCGGAGAGCACAAAGAACAGCACGTTCAGAGGCATGACCCAGTCGTCCACACGATTCATGAGTTCTTCGGAGGTATCACAGATGTTGCAGAAAATGGTGCCCGTCATCATACACACCAGAAGCAGGGAGAAGCCGCAGTGAATGCCGCCTACCTCAAACTCCAGCATGGACAGGCCCACCGTCAGCATGACGAAGGCTACGGAAATGGTCATACGCTTGGACCGGGAGTGGAAGAATCGCTCCACCCGGTCCAGCAGGAAGCCCATAAAGCTTCCCAGACCCAGAGAGAGGATGATCTCCACAATGGGCTCAATCACCACAGCGGTGACGCTGACCTGACCGTTGCCAAGGGCCGTGGCAATGCCGTAGCTTACGGAGAAGAGAACCAGGCCCACCGCATCGTCAATGGCAACCACCAGAAGCAGAAGCTTGGTCATGGGGCCGTCGGCCTTGTACTGCCGGACCACCATCAGCGTAGCCGCAGGGGCCGTGGCTGCGGCAATGGCGCCCAGGGTAATGGCGCAGGGCACGGAGATAATGCTGGGGAAGAAAGCGTGCAGGAGCAGAAGCACCACGTCCACCAGGACTGTGGTGATGACCGCCTGCAAAATACCAATGGTAATGGCCTTGGCACCAGTGGCCTTCAGCTGGCTCAGGCGGAACTCGTTGCCGATGGTGAAGGCAATAAAGCCCAGCGCCGTCTGGGTGATGATTTTCATGCCGTTTACTTGGTCCAGGCTGTTGAAGCCCAGGCTGGGGATTTGCAGGGCACCCAGGCAGAAGGGCCCCAGGAAGAGGCCCGCCACCAGGTAGGCCGTTACGGCAGGCAGGTTCACAAGCTTGGTCAGTCGGGACATCATCAGGCCTCCGACCAAGGCAACTGCAAGACAAATCAGATAAATTTCCATAGATTCACGCTTTCCTTTTATAAAATTCCATTTTTAATCGTCCCTTATCATACCACTTGCCTTTCCGGTCTGCAATCCAAATTTACGCCAAAGTTTCAAAAATCTCCACCCATTCTTTGTGCAGACAGACAAAAGAAAAATGCCCGGGTATCAAAGGATACCCGGGCGTCGAAAGCTTTATTAGTCGTCGTTCTTGGCGTCGGCGATGATCTTGGCCTGGTTGGCCTTGGGGACTTCCTCGTACCGGACAAATTCCAGGGTGAAGGAGCCTCTGGCCTGGGTCATGGCCCGCAGGTCAATGGCATAGCTGCTCATCTCGGCCATGGGAACCTCGGCTTCAATGACGGTGTTGCCGTCGTGGTCGGGGGTCATGCCCATGGGACGGCCCCGGCGCTTGCTGAGATCGCCCATGACGTCGCCCACATAGGCTTCCGGCACGGTGACGGACAGGGAACCAATGGGCTCCAGCAGAGTGGGGTTGGCATTTGGCATGGCTTCCTTGTAAGCAAGGATGGCCGCCATCTTAAAGGCCATTTCGTTGGAGTCCACGGGGTGATAGGAGCCGTCGTACAGCACGGCCTTCAGATTCACCAGAGGATAGCCAGCCAGGGGGCCCTTCTGGACAGCTTCCTGCAGACCCTTTTCAACCGCAGGATAGAAGTTTCTGGGCACGGCGCCGCCGAAGACTTCTTCGGCGAAAATAAGCTCGTCCTGGTCCTCCTGAGGCTCGAAGCGAATCCACACGTCACCGAACTGACCGGAACCGCCGGTCTGCTTTTTGTGACGGCCATGGGCTTCCACGGTCTTCTTGATCTTTTCGCGATAGGCAACCTTGGCAGGGAACAGCACGGCATCCACGCCGAAACGGCTCTTGAGCTTGGCGCACAGCACATCCAGCTGCTGATCGCCCACACCGGACAGGACCATCTGCTTGGTCTCGGCGTTGTTCACCAGGTGGAAGGAGGGGTCTTCTTCGTTCAGACGGTTCAGGCCCATGCCCACCTTGTCGTCCTGGCCCTTGACCTTGGGCGCGATTGCCATGGAGTAGCAGGCGGCAGGGTAAGGAATCTGCTTCAGGGAGACCACCTTACGGGGGTCACACAGGGTATCGCCGGTCTTGACCTTGTCCATCTTGCCGATGGCGCCGATGTCGCCGCAGGCCAGTGCCTTGACTTCCGTCGCCTTCTTGCCGCACATAACGTACAGACGGCCCAGCTTCTCCGTCTCACCGGTCCGGGCATTCACCAGCACGGTGTCGGAGGTGATTTCACCGGAGAGGACCTTGATGTAGGAGTACTTGCCGTACTGGTCGGAAACGGTCTTGAACACATAAGCCGCAGGCACGCCGCCGGGAGAGACCACGAACTCCTCGGTCTTACCGTCGGCAGTGGTGGCCTTGTGGTAGTTGCCCTCCACCGGGTTGGGGAACAGATCCAGAATGTGGTCCATGAGCATCAGGCTTCCCAGGCAGGTGACGCCGGAGCCGCAGAGCACCGGGAACAGGGTTCTGGTCACCACACCGGTGTGCAGGCCCTTGATCATCTCGGCGTAGGTAAAGTCCTCACCGCCGAA
>DVJG01000005.1 GCA_018710805.1 Candidatus Faecousia faecipullorum | reverse complement strand
CGCTTTTCGGCAAGACGCCTGACCGGACGGGAGATGTGATTTTGGGGATACTGCTTGCCGCAGCCATTGGAACGCTGCTTCTCGGCGGGGCCAAGCGCATCGGAGCCGCAGCAGAAATGCTGGTGCCAATTCTCTGTGCCGGTTATATTGGCCTGTGTATCTTGGTTCTGGTCCTCCGGGCCGAAGCCATTCCCGCGGCGTTTTCCGCCATTCTGGAAGGGGCCTTTTGCCCGAGAGCCGCCACCGGAGGCTTTCTCGGCTCTGCCTTCACGGCTCTGAGGGTGGGATGTAGCCGAGGGGTGTTCACCAACGAGGCAGGGATGGGCACCGCCGCCATGGCCCATGCCTCGGCGGACCTTCGCCACCCGGCGGAGCAGGGACTGCTGGGCTGTCTGGAAGTCTTTCTGGACACCATCCTCATTTGCTCCCTGACGGCACTGGTGATTTTAACCAGCGGTGTAAACATCTCCTATGGTGTGGATGCCGGAGGAACCCTTACAAGCGCAGCCTTTACAGCGGTCTGCGGAAAAGCCGCGGCGGTGTTTCTTGCCATTGCCATGGCTCTGCTGGCCCTTGCCACGGTGCTGGGCTGGGGGCTCTACGGCGGGCGATGTGCAGAATTCCTTTTCGGTTCCGGGGCGTGGAAGCCCTTTGCTCTGGCCCAGGGAGCTGCGGCGCTCTTGGGCACGCTTACCGATACCGCCGCAGTCTGGCGGTTTTCCGAAACAGTCAACGGCCTTATGGCTGTTCCCAATTTGATTACTCTGGCGGTTTTGTCTCCTGTAGTCATCCGCCTGACCAAAGAATATCTTAGAAAATCAGGCGGCCAGGCCGCCAAGGGAGGTACTTATGCAGATTTCCATCAACGCCAACCGCTGTGAACCCTCTCCCATGCGGAAATTCCACCCCTACGCTGTCCAGGCGGAGAAGGAGGGGAAGCACATCTATCACCTGAACATCGGCCAGCCGGACCTGCCGACGCCGCGGTTTTACTATGACGCCATCCGGAGCTTTGACGAGAAGACCCTGGCCTATGCCGAGTCTCCCGGCAAGCCGGTGCTCATTGACGCCATCCGGAACTACTATGCCCAGCTGGGCGTGGACCTTGCTCCCAACGATGTGCTCATCACCACAGGCGGCAGCGAGGCTCTGCTTCTCACCTGCCTCTCCATTCTGGACCCTTACACTGAGGTCATTATCCCCGAGCCCTATTATCCCAACTATACCACCTTTGTTCACGCTGCAGGCGGCGTCATTCGGGCCCTCCCCACGAACCCCTGGGAAGGCTATCGCTACGCTGACCGGGAGCGTATCGAAAGCCTTATTACGAAAAACACCCGGGCCATTCTCATTACAAACCCCGGAAATCCCACCGGCGTGGTGCTCTCCGAGGCGGAAATGCGGATGATCGCCGACATTGCCAAGGAACACGATCTCTTCCTTATCTGTGACGAAGTCTACCGGGAGTTCTGCTACGACGACAAATACGGCGTCCCAACCATGGGACGGTTCCGTGACATTGACGACAACCTTGTCATCATCGACTCCGTGTCCAAGCGCTTTTCTGCCTGCGGCGCCCGGGTTGGCTGTGTGGTCACGAAGAATAAGGAACTGCAGCAGGCCATCCTCAAATTCTGCCAGTCCCGTCTGTCTGTTGCCACCATTGACCAGGTGGGTGCGGCGGCTCTCTACAGCGCCGACCAGGAATTCTTCCTCCGCTGTAAGGCTGAGTATCGCCGCCGCCGGGACACGGTGATGGAAAAACTCCGGGCCATTCCGGGCGTGGTGGTCCAGGAGCCCCAGGGAGCGTTCTACCTCATGGCGAGCCTGCCTGTGGACGACGCCGACAAGTTCCAGCAGTGGCTGCTGGAGAGCTTCACCGACCGGGGAGATACGGTGATGTTCGCCCCCGGCGCACCTTTCTACGAGACTCCCGGCAAGGGCGTGAATGAAGTCCGCATTGCCTACGTTCTGAAAGAGGACGATCTCAAGCGTGCCATTGACGTTCTGGCCCACGGCATTGCCCACTACCAGAGAACCGTCATGAAGCTTGCCCCGCCGCCTCAAATGTAACAAAAGCGCCGTCCCGGTTTGAAGCGGGACGGCGCATTTTAGACTGTCAAAAATCCTCTTTGAGGCTTTTTGACAGTTTTTTTGCAGTCTCCTGCGCGCATAATTTGTCCCCTGATGGGGGACAAATTCCACACTTGGAGCCTGAGAAGTGTTTTCTGCCAGGTACATGCCCCGGCAGAAAACGGATTTTCACTTTATTTGCCGCCCCAGGCGGCAAACTCTGCGAGGCTTCTTTGCTTTGGATAAATAAAAACGCCGCTGAAATTCAGCGGCGTAATTATCAGCCAAAATCAGATGGCACGCTCGACCTTATTGGAGCGGAGGCATCTGGTACAAGCGTACACATGGCAGGGAGTTCCGTTCACGACAGCCTTAACGCGCTTGACGTTGGGCTTCCATTCACGATTGGACCGTCTGTGGGAGTGAGAGACCTTGATACCAAAGGTCACACCTTTGCCACAAAAATCGCACTTAGCCATTCATTGCACCTCCCATCGGATAAATTCTCAACAAACTACGCCCTGAAAGGCGCTCAGTTATGATATCAAATTTTGCCGTAAAAAGCAAGTATTTTTTTGAAAAATTTTTGATTTTTTCAAAATACTTGATATTCGCTCCGGGGACAGATATAATAAACATAAGACTACAGTTGGGAGGGCTATCCCGTGATCGAAACATACAGTGTTTCCCTGGCAACCTTAGTCAAGGAATTCTCGCTGGAGGTCGTCTATGCCGCCTCCGATTTTTCCTCCATCCGCATCACCGTGGCAGACGTGGCCAGGCCCGGCCTTCAGCTGGCGGGCTATTTTGACCACTACGAACCCATGCGGCTCCAGGTCATGGGCAATGTGGAGATGAGCTATGTATCGAAGCTGAACTCCCTGGACCGCTGTGCCATTTTTGACAGGCTGTTTTCCTATAAATTTCCGGCTATGCTCATTGCCCGGAACATTCCGCCCCATGAAGAAATGCTGGACATGGCGAAAAAGCACAATGTTACCATTCTCAAAAGCCATGAGGCCACTTCCAACCTGATTTCCACCATTATTACCTACCTGCGGGACGCCCTGGCTCCCCGGATTACCCGCCACGGCGTTCTGGTGGAGGTCTATGGCGAGGGCATTTTCCTGATGGGAGACAGCGGCATCGGCAAGTCGGAGGCCGCCGTGGAGCTTTTGAAGCGCGGTCATCGGCTCATTGCGGACGACGCTGTGGAGATCAGAAGGGTTTCTACCAACTCCCTGGTGGGTTCTGCACCGGAGCTCATCCGCAACTACATCGAAATTCGAGGCATCGGCATTATCAACGTGGCCCAGCTCTACGGCATGGGTGCTGTAAAGCTGGAAAACCAGATCAACCTGGTGGTGAACATTGTGCCCTGGAATACCCAGGAGGTCTATGACCGCTTGGGCCTTGAGGACCAGTTTACGGAAATACTGGGTGTCAAGGTGCCTATGTACACGATACCCATCACCCCGGGCCGAAATCTGGCGGTGATTTTGGAAGTGGCGGCTATGAATAACCGTCAGAAGAAGATGGGCTATAACGCCGCCGTGGAATTCACGGAGCACATCAATCAACATTTTGACCAGCACACGGGGAAGATTTCATGAGAGAACTGACCATCGGAACCAACGACGCGGGACAGCGGCTGGACCGCTTTCTTGCCAAGGCCGTGCCTCTGCTTCCGGCGTCTCTGGCACAGAAGTACATCCGCCTCAAACGTATCAAGCGCAACGGCGCCCGGGCAGAGCGGGACACCCGCCTGGAAGCCGGAGACGTGCTGCAGCTTTACATCAACGACGAATTTTTTGACAAGCCCCGGGAGGACAACGCTTTTCTCACGGTGGCTTCCCCAAAGCTTAACATTGTCTACGAGGATGAGAACATCCTCCTGGTTGACAAGCGCCCGGGTCTGGCGGTCCATCCCCACGATGGGGCGGAGTATGGCCGGACCCTCATCGACCATATCCAGGCCTATCTCTACCAGAAGCGGGAGTGGCGTCCCCGGGAGGAGAACGCATTCACTCCGGCTCTCTGCAACCGCATTGACCGGAATACAGGCGGCATCGTCATCGCCGCCAAAACAGCGGAAGCCCTGCGGGTGATGAACCAGAAAGTTAAGGACCGGGAGCTGGATAAGCGCTACCTTGCCATTGTGGAGGGAACGCCTAAGCCAAAAGAGGGGAGCCTGAAAGGCTACCTTTTTAAAGACGCCAAGAAGAACCGGGTCTTCGTCACCGATAGCCCTCAGCCGGGCTCCAAAAGCTGCCAGACCAACTACCGTACTTTGGATACCCGAAACGGCCTGAGCCTGGTGGAATGCGAACTCATTACAGGCCGGACCCACCAGATAAGAGCCCAGTTCGCCCACGCCGGGCACCCTCTCCTGGGGGACGGCAAGTACGGAAAGCTGGATAAGCGCTTCGACCGGAATTACCAGGCCCTCTATTCCTACAAACTGACATTTACCTTTACCACCGACGCCGGGTCCCTGGAAAACCTGAACGGACGCTCCTTCCAGGTGGAAAAGGTGGACTTTGTGGAAGAGTATTTCCCAGGTTTCAATCTAAGAAAATGAGGAAGATTTATGAACGCTTTTCTCATCAGTTCTCCCTTGTCCTGAGCAGGCTGAGATAAGAAAACCCTCCGGCAGCGCCGGAGGGTTACATTTTATGTCTGCTGTGCTTTTTCTAACCACCATTCCACGGCGGTCAAAACTTCTTTGTTCCGGCACCAGACATCCGGGGCTTCCCAGGCGGCCAGGGGTGCCTCCTCTTTCCCAATTTCAATGGTGAGGGATGGGATACCCAGGCTTGCCATGACCCAGTCCTTGTATCCGGCGCCGTCCAATCCGGCACAGCCTTCCATCTCGTATCCCGTTGCCGCCGCAACGGCCTGGCCAAGGGATTTGGACAGACCATTGACCGGCTCCCGGTGCCCGTATTCATAGTAGATGACGCTGCCTGTGGCGTGATAGCTCAGAGTCACGGCAAAGGGATATCGCAGGGTATAGTCCCGTAAAATCCGGGTTTCC
>DVJG01000048.1 GCA_018710805.1 Candidatus Faecousia faecipullorum | reverse complement strand
GGTGCAGCTGGTGGATTCGGATGGCAATGCCGTAGCCAGCTACGAGTACGACCCCTACGGCAAGGTGATTTCCGCCACCGGAACCCTGGCTGAGATCAATCCCCTGCGGTATCGGGGATATTACTACGATGTCGAAACGGGGCTGTACTATCTGCAGAGTCGATATTATGATTCAACAGTTGGCAGATACGTCAATGGCGATGCATACCTATCGACAGGTAGCGGATTATTAGGATACAATATGTTTGCATATTGTAATAATAATCCTACACTTTCTATGGATTCAGCTGGTACTTTGCCTTCTGTAAGTAAATTCCTTGCCACTGTCGCAGCTGGAGCTGCTATACTTACCGTTGCTGCCATCTGTGTTGTAGCAGCTCCCGTACTGATTGGTGTTGGCAGTATTGCCGCTGCTGCATCTGCCGTTGCATCCTCGGCCGCCGTTATTGCTGCAGCTACTGTTACTGCAGTTGCTACCGCCACGTCCATTGCATCAGCGGTAGTTGAAAATAAAGCTAATCAAAAGACTAAATCTTATACAGTTTACACATTATCAAACCCAGACACAAAGGAAGTAACATATGTCGGTCGTACATCTAATTACAGAACCCGCATGGCTGCACATGCTTTAAATCCATTAAGAAAAAATCTTGAGCCTAATATTGTATATGAAAATTTAGACTATTATCAAGCAAGAGCTGCCGAGCAGATTCTAATCATTCATTATAGTACTATCGATAAAACTAACAAAGCGAAAAACCAGATTAACGGTGTTAATCCTAATCGAAAGGATTATTTATCCATCATGCGCAAAGGATTTGGTATTACTGAAGCCCTTGATAGCATACTCACAAATGAGTTGTTGATTTATTTTGAGTAAAGAAGGTAATGGTTATGGCGATATGGGGTCCCAAATTGTACGAAAGTGACTGTGCGTGTGACATAAAAGATGAATTTACGCGTTTGATTGAAAGTGGAATGGCCCCAGAGACAGCAAAAGTGCAGATTTTGCATTCTTTTTCAGCAGCTTTTTCCGATGCAGATGAATCTGGTATCGCAAGACTCGCTTTGGCTGATGTGATGTGGTCTCACGGAGCGTTGCAGGATGACCACCGGGCAGAAATTCTAGGGTATCTTCAGGCCGGAGGCGACCGTTGGTTCTGGGAGCGAAATGCGCCCCAACTTCTGGATGCCCGGAAAGCAGAGCTGAACAGACTGGAAAAGCGGCTGCGTAAGCCTTGTTCTCTGAAGAAAGTCTCGGTAAAAAAGCAGCTTGCCTGGGAAGTGGGCCAGCTCTATGCTCTGCCGCTCACAAGTGACAGAGCATCCCAGTGCAAGGTCCCAAATGAATTCCTTCTTCTGTACTTTTACGGAGATGCCGGGGACATTCAAGGGTATTCTACCCCGCTGGCTTGGGCCAAAATCACCCGGAACGGGCATTTGCCGGAAACTGCAGAAGAATTCAATACATTGCCCTTCGTTCAAATCTCCTGCACTGCCATGGCAGACCGGTTCGCCCCCTTTGCCGGAGAAGATGCTTTGCCCGAGGAAGAAAAACAGCTTTATATACCGGATGATTGGGGGTATCTGCCCGAATACACCATGATGGTATATGAATCCAGAGGGAATCACCCGCCGAAGTCTTTGCATCTATTGGGGGCTTTCGATGGGATCGCACCTCCAAAATACGAGTATCACAGGTATCAATCGTCCCACGGAGCTGCCTGGCGCTATCTCGAGGACTATGTTCTGGAACGGTATCGCCTCCATAATTTGCATCAGGCACAGTTTTACTCGAAATAATTAAAGGTGATCATAGAGCTGCTCTTGCGCGGGATGTCTTACAATCTGTTGATATTGACCCAGCCACATCTGGATTAAATCTTGCTGTTATTCCAGAAAGCAAGCATCTGCCTTTGCACACTAATTCCTATTTTAGCTATATAAATTCGCGTTTCAAGAATCTCAGAAATAACTCCCCTGCCATTATACTCACCCTCGCTGAATTGCAACTTGAAATTCAAATTTATGTCCAAACGGGATGGAAAGCATGGTGATTGAAAATGCAAATACTGAATAAGAGGTGGGATTGCAGAACAATTGCCCACAACGCCCGATATCTTGCCACAATTGGAACGGGTGTAACTATATGGAACCGGGAAACCCTGGAGCAAATCCATCATTTTACGGGTATTCGATGGATTCACGACGGTGTTTTTGTGAATGATGATGTGCTGATGATCTATACCGGTGAGCAGAAATTCTATTTTCTCAGCATCCAGGAAAAGCGGATTCTCTGGGCTCCCCCTCGTCCTAAGGAACTTGCCACATCCGGAGACACGCACTGCTGTCGGATCCCCGGCACGGAGAAAGTTGCCTGTATTGCCAGAGGGAAAAAATCTTTGAATGATCTATTCTTCCTTTGGCTCGATTGGAACAGCCGGGAAATTTCCTTGCAGAGGATACCGGATTGCTACCGCGTGATATCGAATATGGTTTGGACCCAGGAATTGGGCTTGACCTTTCTATCCCATCAGGCGAAAGGGGATAATGTCTCACATGTTCACCGAATTTTTCATGTGACAGAAACAGGGGCGTTTTCTCTTCTGCTTGATGGAGAAGATTCTCAAATCATCGAGGCATATTCTGGCAACTTTCTGTTTATGTCAGAAAGAGATGAGTTGGAGCCCAAAATGTATGTCTACGCTTTGGAACAATCTGCCGGAGCAGACCAGCTGAAGCTAGGCACTCCTAAACTGCTTCCCCTTCCTACAACCCGGATAAAAGGGCCTGTGGGAATCAACAGGCGGCGCATTTTGCCGTATATTCAATGGATCGATGAGGAAGCTGGCCTATTGACCGCCTGCCATACTGCGGAGTGGATTGGCGTCTATGATTTTCGGAACCAAAAGCTGATACAAGAATGTCCCCACAGTTCTGTGTACTATGGTGAAATTCTGGATAATAACTTGCTTTTGGGTTGCACCCCTGGTTTTTCTATCATGTCATTGAATTTGCATAAACCTTAATTTTCGTTTTTTGTATACTGGTGGGAATATAAATAGGAATCAAGAAGTTGTATTTCAACCAATAAAGATGGCACTCTGTCGAGCATATTTGTTTTATATACTCAACAAAGGAGGTATAGAAGATACTCATCAACTCTTTATGGATAGTTCCATCGTAAGCAAATCCATATTAAATCTTCTTTAGCCGAAAGTATACAGAAAAAGCTTTCTTCACTAATGTTTAAAAATAATTTCTTTCCGAAAAGCAGCAAGGACGTCGGACGTTTTGTCCGGCGTTCTTACTGTTTTCTGCCTAAGATTGCACGGCTAGTCATCTTACAGACCATTTAACTCTTGTGTTTTCTCACAATGAATCAACAGTAAAACTATGCAACTTTCCAAATACGGAAAATTTGCCCTAATTTCGTTGCAAAACACGCCATCTTCTTGTCTTTCTTTTTAGACAGGTCCTCAAGGGCTTGTTAATACGGTCCGCAATGCAGGCCCCCTTCAAAGGAAAGCCCCTACTGCCGACATGTAATTTTCAAACAAGGAGATATAAACGTATGAAAAGCGAAAAAACTGGTTCCTTTGGCATGGGCGAAAAGGCCATTGAGACCCCTTCCCTGCTCATCAAGAAGAACATCATGACATGGGGGAATACGATGATTCAGCTATCCAATGTGTCCTACATTTCCTCTGTCAACCGCAACGTCCTTTCCTTCCCCGTCCTGACGCTCTTGATGATTCTGCTCGGATTCGTTTTCATTAAGAGCATCACTGTCCTTGCTCTGGTTTTGCTCGTCGCGGCAGGCGCATGGATTTACTTCTGGTACCAGGAAAATGAGAAGCGCAAGGCAGGCGCCGTTTTGACGATCCGCATGAATTCTGGCCACAACCTGTATTTCACTTTTGAGAACAAACTGTTCCTCAACGAAGTCGTGGGCGTGCTGGAACAGATCATCATCGACGGCGGTGCCAATTCGCCTATTTCCATCAATATCAAAGACTGCACCATAACTGGCTCCAAAGTTCTTTCCGACATCCATACATAAGGGTGAATTCACCATGGGCTTTGAATTTACACTGGAACACTCCAAAATCAAAGATTCCGACATTTTTTGCAGGAATCATGGAATCATGCCCGACGGCAAAATCAAGCTGAACGACTTGGAACTCACAAACGCCAAGCTATTCTGCGACCTCGATACGAGTTCTTTCTGCTCCAAGGCCGAGCAGAAAGAAAACGCCATGACTCCGCAAGAGCTGGAGAGCATCCGAAAAGTGCTGAAACAGCGCACCGACAAAGCGGCTTTCGTAGCTGCCCTGCGGAAACATTTAGTCAGCTTCTCCGAAGGCGTCGCCGCAAGTCTTGTGGCTAGTTGCCTGACCAAATAAACCAATATAAGTAAACAAATTTACATACCTAGTATGTAAGTTGTAAAAAACAAAGGAGGAACCCTAAATGAAAACAATGAAAAGACTGATTGCCCTGCTGATGGTCGTGATGACTATGACTGCGCTTCTGGCACTGCCTGCTTCTGCCGCTGAATCGGATAATGAAGTTGCACTTCGCTATCCGGTCTTAAGGTGCGACTGCGGTGGTACCATGCGGGTGATTTATCATCATAACGCAACGTACGAAGATATGCGGGAGTATGACTTGTATGAGTGCGACACCTGTCATGCAACTTTAATTCATGTTACTGGTGTGGGTTAATCCCCCATATCGCAGCTTCTAAACAAGTAATCAACGGCCAGTGGAAGCCTCAGACGAAGCTTCCACTGGTTCTTTTGTAATTTATTGATACTGTCGCAAACAAGTCAGATACTTGGAACAGTCATATATTGACAAAAGAGTTAAATAATGATATGGTCATTATAATTTTAACAGATTGGCTCCAAGAAAACGATACCACTTGCAGAAGGAGGTCGTGTATGGAAAGCATCTGCAAACGATTCTTCACTTTATTTCTTACCCTTGCTCTTATGCCCGGGTTACTCGGCTGTGGGCGAGAGGCCCCTCCGAAGATACTGTGGGTAGTGACGGAGGAGACGGAACAAAACGGCATGAACGAGCAGGCGGAGCAGGTTGCGGCGGTGTTTGAAGCGGCGCATCCGGGGTTTTCTGTGGAGATCGAGAAGCTGCCCACGGAGCCTACGGAGCGGGAGCTGAAGCTCAAGCAGCTCCGGACGGCAATCATGTCCGGCAAGGGACCCGATGTGTTTCTGCTTCCATCCTGCAATGCAAACGAATGGGGCACCACATCCTGGTTCCGGTCAGAGCCCCGCACTGCCCAGGAGGTCCTAGAGCCCCTCTTTGCCGACCCTGTGCTGAGTATGCGAAACGGCCTGTTTTACGACATCGCCCCCTTCTACGACGCCGACGACAACCTGGGCAAGGATGCCCTGGAGCCTACGGTCATGGAGGCAGGGACTTTAAACGGCGGACGGTATCTGCTTCCCCTGCGCTATGATTTTCCCGTGCTCTTTGCGGATGTAGAAGCGGTAGAGGCCATGGGCCTTTCCCTGGACGAGCTGGGCCGTGACGCCTTTTCCCTGCTGGAAACCGCCATTCAAACAGGCAACCAGCTCTTTGCCGCCGGTGCGGAACTGACCTTCGCCCGGACGGGAAGCGGATTTTCCCTTCTGCCACCGGTTTTCGACTACGATGCCGGGAAGGTCACCATGGACGAGGAAATCCTTGTCCGGCTGCTGGAAGACATCCAAGAAGCGGAAGTTCTGGCCGCCGGGGATCACAGCTCCCGATGGGACCCCTATTTCGGCTCCTATCTGGACGGCACCACGGCGGTTGTGCATGAAGATGGGACCCTTAGCTTTGCGCCTGTCAACGTGTTCCCCCGGGACATTCCCATCACCGTGAACACCCTGTCCGTCTCTCCCGTCTGCGCCGCCATTGCCCAGGCGGAGGAGCGGGAATTCCGGATGATTCCCCTGCGGGGCTTTGACGGCGCCCTCACTGCCAACGTGACCTATTTTGGAGCCGTGGGGGCCGGGTGCGACTACCCCGAGGAAGCCTATGAATTTTTAAGGCGGTTCCTGTTGGAGGAAAACCAGTGGGAGCAAAACAGGAGCCTACACCAGGACAGCTCCCCGGTCGCCTGGGGGCTAAAAAAGGAGCGGCAGTACCACCCCATTGCGGACGGCTGGGCCGTCCGCCGGACCGGTTCTCTGGACCCCCTCTGGGCGAGCCTTCGCACCCAGCTGATGCATCCCGTAGGCCCCTCTGTCCCCGGCGGAGATTCCCGCCGGAAGAAACTCTTAGGCGCTGCCCTCACGGAAAACGACGTGCCCATTTTGCACACGCCCATTGACCGGGTGACTTTCGGAAACACCCTGGAGCAGGACCTGGCGGAGACCATCCGCGCTCTGGGCAACGATTTTACCGGAGAAGCTACAGAGGTGGACGTGAGCCAACTTGCCCAAGAGCTGACCCAAAAACTCCGCTATCAGCTCATGGAGGGATAGGCTATGAAAATATCTACCAAGAAAGCCCTCACAGGCCTGGCCCTGGTGGCCCCTATTCTCCTGGGGTGCCTCATCTTTTACGCCGCCCCCTTCCTGCTGGTGGTGAATAACGCATTTTCCTGGGGCACGGGGTACATGAAACGAGGCGTGGGCATTCAAAACTTCCGGGCTATGCTGGAAAACGAATTGTTCCGTCTGGCCTTTTTCAACACCCTCCGGTTTCTTCTGGTTGGACTTCCCCTGCTTCTGGTGATTGCCTACGGCATTGCCCTGATGTTAAAAAGCCGGGTAGAGAAGAATCGGCTGTTCAAATCCGTTCTTATGCTCCCCTACATCATGCCCGTAGTGGGGGCCGTGGTTTTGGTGGAGGCCGTGTTCGGGCGAAACGGGCTGCTGGATTTTCTTGCCACCTCCCTGGGGCTTCCCGTGCAGGATTGGCTGAATTCCAGCTGCGCCTTTGGGGCGGTGCTGATGCTCTTTCTCTGGAAGAACACGGGGTACGGGGTGATTCTGCTTCTCTCGGGCCTCATGGCCATTGACGAGGAGCAGTACGGAGCCTCCCGGCTGGACGGAGCCACAGACTGGCAGCAGTTTCGCTACATCACCGTTCCCCAGATGTGGTACAGCGTGTACTTCTGCGCCGTGTTTTCTCTCATCAACGCCTTTAAGTGCTTCCGGGAGATCTTTCTTCTGGGCGGTGCCCACCCCCATGAGAGCATCTATATGCTGCAACACTTCATCAACAACACCTTTGCAAATCTCAACTACCCCAAGCTGGCGGTTGCGTCCATTTTCCTGTTTCTCACCATGACGGCGATCTTCGCCCTGTGCTACCGCTGGGTACTGCGGAAGGAGGCGTTCCGGGAATGAAAAAACGGCGCTTTTTCTCCTTTGCCCTGTTAGCGCTTCTGGCGCTATTGTGCCTCGCGCCCTTCGTCTATGTGCTCCTCCGGGGAGCCCGGAACGATGCGGGAGCCTGGACCACCCAAAACTATTACAAAGTATTTCTGGCGGAGCCGGGGTATCTGATTCGGTTCTGGAAAAGTCTTGGCATCGCTGGCAGTATCACTCTGGGACAGCTTATTGTCTCCATTTTGGCGGGATTTGGTTTTGCAAAGTATAAATTTCCCGGGAAGAATGTCCTCTATTTTCTCCTCATGGCTCTGATGCTCATGCCCTTGCAGGTGACCCTGGTCCCCAACTACATCGTACTGCAAAAAATGGAGCTTCTGAATACCTATCACGCGCTCATTCTGCCTGCCATTTTTGTTCCCTTGGGGACCTTCCTTCTGACCCAGACTTTCAAGGCAGTGCCCAACGAGGTGCTGGATGCGGCCCGGCTGGACGGGTGCAGCACCCTGGGCATTCTGGCAAAAGTCGCCATTCCCATGAACAAGGGCGGCGTGGCCTGCGCCTTGCTACTGTCCTTTCTGGACGGCTGGAACATGGTAGAACAGCCCATGGTGTTTCTGGAAAAATTCCGGGACTACCCCATTTCCGTGGCCCTGGCTACAGTCAGCCCCGGAACATTCGGGGTCCAGCTGGCCTGCTGCGCCCTGGTCATGATCCCGCCCATTCTTCTTTTCCTGGTCTTTGACCGGGAACTGGTGGAGGGCATTACCCTGGGGGAGATGAAATAATGAAACGACGGACACTTTGCATTTGCGCCTTTGTGCTTTATCTTCTTCTGGTTTGCACCATGCTCTCCGGGAAAATACAGGAGGAAATGCTGACCCAGGTGGCGGCACGGCCTGTTGTCCTGACCGAAAAATCCCGGGGGCCTGTGAAACTGCCGCTGGATGCCGTTTGGGAACGGCCAGATTGGAAGAATACAACCGAAGTTCTCCTCTTCGACCTGACCCCGGGAACCGGCTGGCAGGAGGGGCTCCGGTTCACCGTGGTGTCCGGGAGCCTGTACTCCTTGAACGCCCGGGATAACACCGCGGATATGTTCCCGGACAAGGACCGTCTCATCGTCCGCCACGCCTCCCGGTTTCCTGAGGTAGGCGGCCCGGCGGAGGTTATCGAGCAAAAAGAGGTACCCGACCAATATTTGGTGGTTTACCGGGACCGGGTGCCGGACTATGGGGACCACTGGTCCGGGGTCTCTCTCGCCGCCGAGGCTGAAAACGTCCGGCTTCTGGACGTGGAAAAAGCGAAACATCCCTTTCTGGAGGACCAGAATCAGGAGTGGCTGTACCAAATACAGACCAAGGACTGGTACATCTACAGTCTCGGCACCGTGTCGGAATTCTTGAATGAACTGCCGAAAATCGCCCTGGTGGGAGCCATCCTGGTGGCCATGGTGGTCCTCTGGGTCCAGTCCTGCGTGCTGATTGGTGACCCGGAGGAATACCGCCGAACGTTGATCGCCAACGGCATCCTGGAAGCCGCCCTGCTGTGCGCCCTGGCTTTGCTTCTAAAACACATCGACCTCCCCGCCTCCCTGCTCCCACCGGAAAACATTCTGGATTTTTCTTACTACGCCCAGGAATTGGGGGAATGTTTCGGTGGCTTACAGAAGCTGGGCCAAGCTGGGGAGCCGATTCTCCTCGAAGCAAAGCATATCAAAGAAATGGCAGCCATAATCGCCATCTGCGGTGCGCTTACGCCCCTGCTTTGGGTTCTGGTGGGTATTCCGCCGCCATCAAACGGGTAACGACAAAACTCGTTATAAGCAGTAATTCTAAGATAAAATACGTTTTTCTTTCTGCTGTAATCTCTTAAACTGGGTAGTTCCAGGGAGTCCAACCTGAACCGGGGCTGGGGTCAGGGTTTGGGCGCAGTATCCCTAGGGCGGCCACTCTGCACTTTTTCGCCGCCTAGCCCTGCATCAAAAAATACCGATTAGAGGTCGCACTACCGTTCTCCCGGTAGTGCGGTTCTTTTCGCAGGAGCTGTTCCTTTTCCAGGTCCTGGATGGCACGTTTGACCGTGCTTCTGGACATGGACAAATCCCTGGAAATGGTATTCAGGCCCGGCCAGGCTTTTCCCTCCTTGTCCATGCGGTCATAGAGGTACAGGTACACCAGCTTCGCCCGGTGGGGCAGTTCTCGTTTGTATAGAAAATTCAGGCTTCTCATAGGTCGTTTTCCTTTCTCTGGGTGCGGAGTGTTGGCTTCGTTTCGGGCATTCCCGTGGGAGACTCCGTGGGGATTGCGTTCTGGGGATAGTGGTTCAAAATTGCCAGAAGCAATTCGTCTTTATTTCCATAGGCCACTGCCCTCCCGGCTTTTTCCGGCATGGAGAAGGGTTCTTCAAAGGAGATACCCCACTTGGTGAACAGCTTGAGCTGCACCTTCATGGGGCGGCTTCCGGTTTTCATGACCACAAACTCCCCCTTGGGAATGGCTTTCAGCTCGTCCGGGGTCATCAGAGGCCGTTCAATCATCTGTAAGCTCTGGCTGGGGGCGTTTTTCCCCTTGCTAATGGAACCAGACAGTACCGTCCGACTGCCAATGGCCTTGGACAGAACCTCCGCCGAGCCGGAATTGGGCGCAAAGCCGCCGAAGATGGTGAGCTGGGTGTTGTCGATGATAATCTCAGAGCCCTCTTTCCCGTAATTCTTTTGGAGCTGGGCAAAGGACTGGATGATGGGAACGATTTGCAGCCGCCTGCTTCGGCTGGCGGAGAACATCATCTCCGCAGAGTCGATTTTCGGCAGGGTGCCAAACTCGTCGCA
>DVJG01000047.1 GCA_018710805.1 Candidatus Faecousia faecipullorum | reverse complement strand
CCCAAACCGGCACCCTCCAAACCGGAACCTCCCAAGCCTGAATCTCCCCAGCCGGAACCGGAGCAGGCCGCTCTGGAAATGCCCGCCATTGCGGAATGGCGGATGGTGGGGGAGCTGTACCGCACCTACATCCTGGTGGAGCAGGGAGACGAGGCCTTTCTCATCGACAAGCACGCGGCCCACGAACGGATTCTCTTTGAAAAGCTGAAAGCCAATCAGGAATCCATTTCTGCCCAGACGCTGCTGCAGCCACTGCCTGTGCATCTGTCTGCGGAGGCCGCCGGAGAGCTGCTGGCCAACCGGGAATTATTGGAAGAACTGGGATTTGAGATTGAGGAATTCGGAGAAAATACCATACTGGTAAGACAGATTCCCATGGACCTGGGCGCCGAAGACGCCGGGGAAGCCCTGGAGTCTCTGGCCTCCGGTCTGCTTTCCGGCCGCCGGGAGCGCAAGGACACGGTACGGGACGAGCTTCTGCACACCGTGGCCTGCAAGGCCGCCATCAAGGCCGGGTGGAAAAGCGATGAAAAGGAGCTTCTCGCCATTGCCAGGGCGGTAATGAGCCGGGAGGACCTCAAATACTGTCCCCACGGCCGGCCCATCTGCGTGACCTTGAGCAAAAAACAGCTGGAAAAGCAATTCAAAAGGACGTGAGCCATGAATCCCATAATCTGTATTGCCGGGCCCACGGCCTCGGGAAAAACCGCCCTGGCAGTGGCCCTGGCCCAGGAACTGGGGGGCGAAGTGGTATCCTGCGATTCCATGCAGGTCTACCGCCGCATGGACATCGGCACCGCCAAACCCACGGTGGAAGAAATGCATGGCATTCCCCACCATATGCTGGACGTAGCGGAGCCGGACGAGGACTTCTCCGTGAGCCGCTACTGCCGCATGGCATCGCCAATCGTAGACGACATTGTTTCCCGGGGAAAAGTCGCCATCATTGCCGGAGGCACGGGCCTTTACATGGACTCGCTTATCCGGGGAAACGCCTTCGCCCCCTTCCCCTCCACGGGAGTCCGGGAAAAGCTGGAGGCCCAGGCGGATGCGGAAGGCATGGAAAAAATCCACGCCTGGCTAACCTCCGTAGACCCGGAAGCCGCCGGGAGGCTCCACCTTTCGGACCGGAAGCGGATTATCCGCGCCCTGGAGGTCTATCTGGAAACCGGGGAGACCATCACCGAGCACAACCGCCGGACCCAGGCCATTCCTCCAAAATACAGCCCTCTGTGGCTGGGCCTTGATTTTGCAGACCGCGCCCAGCTGTACCATCGCATTGACCGTCGGGTGGACATCATGCTGGACATGGGCCTGATTGACGAGATCAAAGGTCTGCTTCACAGCGGCATTCCGGAAAAATGCACCGCCATGCAGGCCATCGGCTATAAGGAATTCGTGGACGCCCTTCAGGGCCGCGGCACCATTGCGCAGGCCGCAGACCAGGTCCGCCAGTCCTCCCGCCGCTATGCCAAACGCCAGCTCACCTGGTTCCGCCGGAACCAGGCCATCCACTGGCTCACCCGGGGTGAGGGCCGGGAGGAAATAATTACCCAGGCCCGACAGGTTCTTCGGGAATTTGACAACTGAAATCTGCTACCATATGGCTACCTCGAACTTAGGCAAGAAAGAAGGTATCCATATGAATGAAGCAGGCAATCTCCAGGAGGCCATTCTCAGTGAGGTGCGCCGGGAAAAAGCCCCGGTGACCCTTTTTCTCATGAACGGCTTCCAGCTCCGGGGGGTCATCACAGGCTACGACAGCTTCGTGGTGGTGCTGCAGTCCGATGGCAAACAGCAAATGATCTACAAGCACGCCATCTCCACTCTGGCGCCCATGAAGCCCACAAAGGCCATGTCCCCTGCGACTGCGTAAAGCCCAAAACAGGCCAAAACGGACAGCGGAGCAATTCTGCTGTCCGCTTTCCTTTTTATCAAAATCTGTTTTTTAGCCAAAGACGGCGGCGCGCAGTCCCCAATCATGCCAAAACAGCCAATGATAAATTGTCGAAAAGAGGAGATACTATGTCCATCGCGGAAAATGTCGCATTGGTGCGGCTGGAAATGGAGCGGGCCGCCATGGCCTGCGGCCGGGACCCAAAGGAAATCAAGCTCTGCGCCGCCACAAAAATGAACGATGCCGAGGCCGTCCGTCAGGCCATTGCCGCAGGCGTGGACTGCTGCGGGGAAAACAGGGTCCAGGAGCTTTTGGAAAAGCAGAAGCAAAACGCCTACGCCGGCGCGCCGGTCCACTTCATCGGCCATCTGCAGACCAACAAAGTCCGCCAGGTGGTGGGCAAAGTGGACCTCATCCAGAGCGTGGACAGTGAGCACCTTCTCCGGGCCATTGATGCCGAAGCCGGCAGGCAGGGCATCCTGCAGAACATCCTGCTGGAGGTAAATATCGGCGCAGAAGAAAGCAAATGGGGCTTCACCCCCCAGGAAACCCTTCAGCTGATAGATAAAATTGGCCAATATCCAAACGTTCGTGTGCAGGGTCTTATGGCTATTCCGCCGATTTCTCATATTTCGGGAGAAAATCGAAAGTTTTTTCAAAAAATGTTCCATTTAAGTGTTGACATAAAGAACAAAATAGAGGATAATGTCACGGTGGAATGCTTATCGATGGGTATGTCCGGCGACTTCGCCGATGCCATCGCCTGCGGCAGCACCATGATTCGTGTGGGCACCGCCATTTTCGGCGCCCGGAATTACTGAACAAAACAATCCGCATGATGTGGTAAGTATAGAAGTTTTCTAGGAGGAACATTACATGAGCTTTTGGGACAACGTAAAGAAATTTGCCCAGCCTTATTCCGACAGCGATTATGATGATTATGACGAGGATGACGACTACCTTGATGAATATGAGGAGCCCGCTGAGCAGCCTGCCCGCCGCAACCTCCGCCGGGCCGCTCCTGCTCCCGCAGAGGATGAGGAAGAGGACGATCTGGGTTTTGCTCCCGTAAGCACTGCTGCACCCTCCGCAGCACCCGTCGTGAATTTTGGCGGCACTACGCTGAATATGAGCACTTCCGCAAACAACAAGCAGGAAGTGGTGCTGTTCCGTCCCGGCAGCTTCAACGATACTTCCAAGGCCGCTGACGACCTGCGCAGCCACAAGGCCGTCATCGTCAACATGGAGAACGTGGATAAAGCCATGGCCCGCCGGGTGGTGGACTTCCTGTCCGGCTGTGTCTACGCCCTGGATGGCGATGTGAAGAAAATCGCTCAGTCCGCTTATCTCTTCTGCCCCCACAACATGGACATTGTGGGTGATCTGGAAACCCTCCAGGCCGAGGTGGAGAGCTACATTTGACCTTCAGCGGTATGAGGGTCTGCCCTCTCGCCGTAAAATGAAAGAATCCATTTGGAAAGGGGAAACTATTCCATGTTTACACCTCAGCAAATCGATCAGATCTCTTTCAGTCGGTCCACCTTCGGCGGCTACGATATGCAGCAGGTCGATGAATTCCTGGAACCGCTGACCGAGGATTATGTCACCCTGTATAAGGAGAACGCCCTTCTAAAGAGCAAAATGCGCGTTCTGGTTGGCAAGCTGGAAGAATACCGCAAGAATGAAGCTTCCATGAAGGAGGCCGTGGTCAACGCCCAGAAGACCTGCGACAAAATGGTCCTGGAAGCCCAGGCCAAGTGCAACCAGATGCTCTCCTCCGCCTCCGCCGCGGCTTCCGGCACCCCCGCCATCACCGTCAACAACGACGCCCTGGTGGCCGCTGAGAATGCCCGTCTGGAAGAGGCCCGCAAGACCGCATCTTCCAAGATTACGGAGATTCAGGAACAGATGCGTACCTGCATCCAGGCTCTGGAGCGCATTAAGACTGCCAACTCCCCTGCTGCTCCCGCAGCTCCCGCCCCTGCCAAGACTTCCGCTGACGATGTGGCCAGCGAGATTGCCCAGAACGTGGAGGCCATTGTGGGCACCACCGTGGACCGCGCCCCCAAGGCAGCTCCCAAGCACCCCACCGCCAACGACTCCACCACCAGCAAGTTTGCCAGCCTGAACCTCCAGTTCGGCCGGAACTACGATCCCTCCAGCAAATAAAGAATTCCATATACCATAAATAAGGCCATGACGAGGACACGTTTCTCAGGACACCGCCTACAGAGAGCTGCCGGAAAGGTGCAAGGCAGCAGGCAGAACCTGAGAGATATCCCCTCCGAGCCGCACACCGAACTTCTTGCCGGAACGGTAGGCTGTGCCGATTGGCGACCGATAAATCGCCCAATGAGTGCCGGGGAAACCGGAATAAGAGTGGTACCGCAGAGGTAAATCGCGCCTTTGTCTCTTTTTGCAAGAGACAAAGGCGCTTTTTTGAAACTGAAAAAATTTATCCATATTTACGGAGGCAAATCCAATGGATTACAAAAACACCATCATCACCCCCAAAACGTCCTTCCCCATGAAGGCAGGCCTCCCCGCCCGGGAGCCCGGTATGCTTCAAGGCTGGGAAGAAAAAAATCTGTACGAGGCCATGCTGGAAAAGAACAAAGACCTTCCCCGCTTTGTTCTGCACGACGGCCCTCCCTTCTCCAACGGCGACATCCACATGGGCACCGCCCTCAATAAGTGCCTGAAAGACTTCATCGTCCGCAGCCACGCCATGATGGGCTACTACACCCCCTACACCCCCGGCTGGGACAACCACGGCATGCCTATTGAGTCCGCCATCATCAAAAAGAGCAAGCTGAACCACAAGACCATGCCGGTCCCCGAGTTCCGCTCTGCCTGCGAGGAGTTCGCCGAGAGCTACATTCAGCGGCAAATGACCTCCTTCAAGCGTCTGGGCGTGGTAGGCGACTGGAAGAAGCCCTATCGCACCATGGACAAGCACTTTGAGGCCGAAGAAGTGAAAATCTTCGGGGCCATGTATGAAAAGGGCTATATCTACAAGGGCCTGAAGCCCGTGTACTGGTGCCCCAAGGACGAGACCGCCCTGGCCGAGGCCGAAATTGAGTACCAGGACGACCCCTGTACCTCTGTCTACGTGAAATTCCCCATGAAGGACGACCTGGGCAAGCTCTCCGGGTTTGACCTCAGCAGCACCTACTTTGTAATCTGGACCACCACCATCTGGACCCTGCCCGGCAACATGGCCATCTGCCTGCACCCCCGGGAGCGCTATGTCCTGGTGAAGGCCGAAAACGGCGAGACCTACATCATGGCAGAAGCCCTGATGGACAAGGTCATGGCCATCGGCGGCCTTGCCAATTATGAAGTTCTGGCCGCCTATCCCGGCGCTTTCTTCGAGAATATGCTGGCACAGCACCCCTTCCTCCCCAAGACCTCCCGCCTGGTAAACGCCGAGTACGTCACCATGGATTCCGGTACGGGCTGTGTCCACACGGCTCCCGGCTTCGGTGCCGACGACTACCAGACCTGTATGCGCTACGGCATGGAACTGGTGGTCCCCGTGGACGACCGGGGCCGTCACACCGACTACGCAGGCAAGTATGCGGGCATGAAGACCGACGAAAGCAACCCCGTCATTCTCGCCGACATGAAGCAGAGCGGTATGCTCTTCGCCTCTGAGGAAATTCTCCACTCCTACCCCCACTGCTGGCGCTGCAAGAACCCCATTATCTTCCGTGCCACGCCCCAGTGGTTCTGCTCCGTGGAGGCTTTTAAGGACAAGGCCGTGGAGGCCGTGGCCGACGTAAAGTGGTTCCCCGGCTGGGGCGGCGACCGGATGGTCAGCATGATCCGGGAGCGGGCCGACTGGTGCATTTCCCGTCAGCGCCGCTGGGGTCTGCCCATCCCCGTGTTCTACTGCAAGGACTGCGGCAAGCCCATCTGCACTCCCGAAACCATTGCCCATATCTCCAAGCTCTTCGATGAGTTCGGCTCCAACATCTGGTTTGAGAAGGACGCCGCCGACCTGATTCCCGAAGGCCTGACCTGCCCCCACTGCGGCGGCAGCACCGGCTTTGAGAAGGAAAGCGACACCCTGGACGGCTGGTTCGACTCCGGCTCCTCCCACTTCGCCTCTCTCATGCACGATAACCCCCAGCTGTGGCCTGCGGATGTTTATCTGGAAGGCGCCGACCAATACCGCGGCTGGTTCCAGTCCAGCCTTCTGACCTCCGTGGGTGCCCTGGACCATGGCGCCCCCTTCCGTCAGGTCATCACCCACGGCTGGACCGTGGACGGCCAGGGCCGGGCCATGCACAAGTCCCTGGGCAACGGCGTAGACCCCAACGAACTCATCAAGGAGTTCGGCGCAGACATCGTCCGCCTGTGGGCAGGTTCCGCCGAGTACCACGCCGATGTCCGCTGCTCCAAGGATATCTTCAAGCAGCTGGCCCAGAACTACCTGAAATTCCGCAACACCGCCCGGTACTGCCTGGGCAACCTGGACGGCTTCGATCCCAACCATCTGGTTCCCGTGGAGGACATGGAGGAGCTGGACCGCTGGGCCCTTACCAAGCTCAGCGAGCTGGTAAAGGAGTGCCGCGCATCCTATATGGAATACGAGTTCCATCCCGTGGCCCACGCCATGAACGATTTCTGCGTGGTGGAGCTCAGCAGCTTCTATCTGGACATCATCAAGGATCGGCTCTACTGCGAGGAGAAGGACGGCCTGCGCCGCCGCTCCGCCCAGACTGCCCTCTTCCTGATTCTGGACGCCATGGCAAAGGTCTTCGCTCCCATTCTGGCCTTCACCTGTGACGAAATCTGGCAGGCCATGCCCCACCGGGACAGCGACGACAGCCGGAACATCCTTCTGAACCAGATGCCCGAGAACTTCGACGAATACGCCCTGGACGCCGCCGCCATGGCCAAGTGGGACACCGTCATGAAGCTCCGTCAGGATGTCAACGGCGTTCTGGAAAAGGCCCGGGCTGACAAGCGCATCGGCAAGGCCCTGGAGGCCCACGTGACCCTCATGACCCAGGACGATGAGCTGAAGGCCGCCTGCCAGGGACTGAACCTCGCCGAGGTGTGCATCGTCTCCACCTGCACTTGGGACGCTCCCGAGGCCGGCGCCGAGGTGGCTCAGGGTGTGAACTTCCCTGCCCTCACCATTGGCGTCAGCGAAGCCAAGGGCACCAAGTGCCCCCGGTGCTGGATGCACTCCCAGCAGGCAAACAGCGAGGGGCTCTGCCCCCGGTGTGCCGCCGTTGTCTCCAAACTGGACTTGGAATTCTAATGTTTTCCTGAGAAAACCGGCAAAAATCAAACAAATCCGGGGTGGTAAAACCACCCCGGAAGATTTTGCAAAAAGGCGTAAAAAAAGCTTGACAAATGCGGCTTTCGTGGTATAATAAGCGTGTTCTGTTTGAGCCGCCGGTATAGCTCAGTTGGTAGAGCAACTGATTTGTAATCAGTAGGTCGGGGGTTCGAGTCCGTCTACCGGCTCCATTCAGACAAAACAGAATTTCATATCCGGGGGAGTTCCCGAGTGGCCAAAGGGGACAGACTGTAAATCTGCTGCGTTTCGCTTCGATGGTTCGAATCCGTCCTCCCCCACCAAAACGAGAGTAAATCACTTGATTTACTCTCGTTTTTCTTTGCTTTCAGGGAGAACGGACTGCCATTTCATTTTATATCTGCTCAATTTTTTGATAATGTCCATTTCCCAAAAAAGCGATGATCCCCTGGTCACGCAGCAGCTGTAGTTGCTGCCTTATTTTGGCACGAATGTTGTTATTGTTCGGATGCTTCTGCGCCAGTTCTTTTTCAAAGAAGTACATCCTGTCCAGCGTAAAAATCGGAGAATCAATGGCGTTGACACAGTGCAGGATATCCATAAGCCAACTGCGGGCCAGAACATTCTCCGTTTTGAATTTCTGGGCCCACTTAACCTGATTGAGAACAT
>DVJG01000046.1 GCA_018710805.1 Candidatus Faecousia faecipullorum | reverse complement strand
ATACTTATTCCAATACTTCTCCGCCAGCGACAGGCAGTGCCTGCCGCTATTTGTGCTGCGAAAACTTTCAATATGAGACGTTGAAAACGTTCTTTGTCAAGGTTCACGCTACGATCTATTTTCGTAGCAAGTGTGAACTAAAAGCCTTACTGGCTGACCAATGATTTTTTTAATTTTTACGCATTGAAATTAACAAATGTGTTGTTTCAAATGCCTGTGTCTGATATAATTTTGGTATGGTAAGGATATAATTATTCGTCGCGTCATTTTTATAACATTGACGGCTCTGCTATTACTAATGGCCTTTAGAAAAATAAAATCAGGTTTTTGAAGGAGCGGAGGTAAGATGGCCAAAAAGAAAAGTAATGAAGAATTTTTAATAGAATTAAAGGCGATATATCCTGATATCCAACCATTGGATCAATATATAACTGCCTTGACAAAAATCCGATTTCAATGCAAGGTGTGTGGATACCAATGGGCGGCTAAGTCAAATTCGGTATTAAATGGTCACGGATGTCCTGAATGTGGCAAAAGAAAGATTGGAAATAGCCTCCGAAAAACACACGATCAATTTGTTCAAGAACTTCGTAACGAAAATCCCAATTTGATTGTAATAGGCACATATACAGGTAACAAACATAAAATAAAAGTAAGATGTGGTAAATGTGGGTATGAGTGGTCACCAACTCCTCATGATTTGCTGGGTGGGCACGGGTGTCCACGATGCGGCCTATCCAACCAGAAAAACGCCCAACGGCGTAGCCATCAGCAGTTTGTAGAAGACTTACATAAGGTCAATCCTAACATACAATGCCTTGATGAATATCATAACAATCACCAAAAAATACATTTTAAATGCGCAGAATGTGGACGGGTTTGGTTTACTACGCCGTATAGTGTATTAGCTGGACACGGGTGCCCTGAGTGTGCACATTCTTCAACGTCTTTTTTTGAGCAGGCAATCCTCTATGCATTTAGACTATGTCTCGGAGAAGATGCTGTACTTACCAGAAATCAAGAAATGATTGGTATGGAATTAGATATCTACATTCCGTGCCTGAATGTAGCTTTTGAACCAGGCAGCTGGGATTGGCATTATAATAAGAAAAAGCGGGATACCGAGAAAAGAAAACGGTGCGCAGAGAAAGGAATCCGTCTTATTAATATCTTTACGGATTACAAGGAAGACACTCCACCGTATTCTTCGGATTGTATTGTCTGCAAATACAATCTTGGAAATGCAACATGGAATGAAACGAAAGAAACCATAGCCATGTTGCTTGCAAAGTATGGTTTGGCACTGTCAGAACAACAATGGGTATGTGTAAGAGGTTATGCTCAGAAAAAAAGCAAGAAGAAAAAGCAGGAGGAATTCATTTCTGAGCTTAAGGAGATTAACCCCAACATTGTTTTGCGTAGCGAATATATTGATAGCGCTTCGAAGGTGTCTTTGCATTGCAATATTTGTGGCCACGAATGGAAAGCTACTCCAAATAGTCTTCTGAGCGGACATGGATGTCCAGTTTGTGGTAGAAAATCAACAAATCTAGCACATAGAAGTGATCCACATACCTTTTTGGAGCGAATGGCAGAAATAAACCCATCTATTGAAATTAAGGAACCCTATCTGGGATCAAAAGAAAAGCTCTTGTGTAGGTGTAAGGTCTGCGGGAATGAATGGCGCGCATTACCTAACCATCTTCTTAAAGGGCAAGGGTGTCCACTTTGTGGAAGGAAACGTGCCGCGCAGAAAAATACCCGTACTCATGCTGAATTTGTGAATTTGCTCTCAATAAAAAACTCAAAAATCGAAGTGCTCGGGAAGTACACTGGTAGTGCTAACAAAGTGTTGGTAAAATGCAAACATTGCGGTTATATATGGGATGGAGATCCGGTAACCCTTATGTCGGGACATGGCTGTCCCAAGTGTGGCGGATCAATGAAACGCACTCAACAGCAGTTTGAGCAAGAACTGGCTAAAAAGTTTCCTGACTTGAAAGTTGTTGGTACATATTCTGGTGCAAGTACGAAGGTCAGAATCGAATGCAAGGTATGTAACTATTGTTGGGATATTCGGCCGCATGATTTGCTTCGTGGCAAGGGGTGTCCACAGTGCAGAAAACAAAAGGTAAAGATAGTAAGTGTCTAATAATCGCCCAAATAGTATAAAGCGGCAGCCTTCATTTGGAAGGCTGCCGCATAAATTATTAGGATTAATGGCTTCCCAGGCATTAGGGGATACTTTTTTACTGTGCGTATCTGGGTTCGCAGGTCAGGTTACAGCCCAGGCGTTTGAAAATCTTTTCATCCACGGGAGAGAGAATGACGGAGGAATGGACCTCACAGCCCCGGAGCTTGCTGAGCTGCTCCATGGCCCACTCAGCAGTGGGGTTGGTGGCAGCCGAGATGGAAAGGGCGATGAGTGTCTCATCGGTGTGCAGTCTGGGGTTCCGATTTCCCAGGTGGTCCACCTTCAGGTGCTGGATGGGGTCCAGAGCCGCAGGAGAAATGAGGTGCAGGTCCTTGGGCATTCCGCCGATGGCTTTCAGCGCGTTGAGCAGCAGCGCAGAGGACGCGCCCAAAAGGTCAGAGGTTTTGCCGGTGACAATTCTCCCGTCCGGCAGCTCCATAGCGGCGGCAGGTCTGCCCGTCTCGGCATCTCTTGCCATGGCGGCGGCAACAACCTTCCGCTCCTCGGGGGCGACATTTGCCTTCTTCATGAGAAGTTCCAGCTTCCGGACAGGCTCTTCTCCGGCCTTGCCCTGCTTGCACTCGCACATGGCAACGTAATATCGGCGGATAATCTCCTGGCGGGAAGCGTAGCGGGCGGCCTCGTCGTCAATGATGCAGTTGCCAACCATATTCACGCCCATGTCCGTGGGAGACTGGTAAGGGCAGAAACCCATGATCTTCTCGAAAATTGCCATGAGCACCGGGAACGCCTCTACGTCCCGGTTATAATTCACCGTGGTGACGCCGTAGGCCTCCAAGTGGAAGGGGTCGATCATGTTTACGTCGTTCAGGTCCGCTGTGGCGGCCTCATAGGCCAGGTTCACAGGGTGGTTCAGAGGCAGATTCCAGATGGGGAAGGTCTCAAACTTGGCGTAGCCTGCGGTAATGCCCCGCTCGTGCTCATGGTAGAGCTGGCTGAGGCAGGTCGCCAGCTTGCCGCTGCCAGGTCCCGGAGCCGTGACAACCACCAGAGAACGGCTGGTCTCAATGTAGTCATTTTTGCCGAAGCCCTCGCTGCTGACAATGTGGGCTGTGTCCGAGGGATAGCCTTCGATGGAATAGTGGTGGTACACCCGGATACCCAGGCCCTCAAGCCGGGCCTGAAAGGCTTTTGCCTGGGTCTGGCCAGCATAGCGGGTCAGCACAACGCTGGAAACATAGAGGCCAAAGCTACGGAAAACGTCCACAAGGCGAATCACATCCCGGTCGTAGGTGATGCCGAGATCGCCCCGGATTTTATTCTTTTCAATGTCGTCGGCGTTGATGGCAATGACCATCTCCACCTGGTCTTTGAGCTGTAAGAGCATCCGGAGCTTACTGTCCGGCTGAAAGCCCGGGAGTACCCGGGAGGCGTGATTGTCGTCATAGAGCTTGCCGCCGAATTCCAGGTACAGCTTGCCCCCAAACTGGGCAATCCGGTCCCGGATATGGGCCGACTGGGTCTGCAGGTATTTCTCGTTGTCAAATGCCAAATTTACCATAGTTCCCGCCTCTTTCTTTGAAAATAATATCACGTCCGTCATTATACCGCAGATGGGCCCAAATAGCAAGAAATTTGGGAGTTAAATTTCCATAATAAATAAAAAATGCAGGGGATGGGCCAGCCCATCCCCTGCCGTATAAAATGTGAAAAATCCGTGCAGATTTCCTTTTAGATCTGTCCGCGCATGGCGCGCTTTCTTGCGATGTTAATGGGACCTTCCTGCATATTGTTGATCCAGGCCAGGCTCTTGCCGGCGCCATAGGCGGTGCAGGAGTCCGGATCGTCGGCCAGGATGCAGGCAATGCCCGTGCGCTCCATGAGAAGCAGGTCCATGCCCCAGATCTGGGCACAGCCGCCGGTCAGGGTGATGCCGTTTTCCGATACGTCGGAGATAAGCTCCGGGCTGGTCTGCTCCATGACGGAGAGGACTTCATCGGCAATCTGACGGGCAGGCCGCCGCAGGACCTCATAGATCTCCGTGGAGGTGAGGGTTACCATCTTGGGCATACCGGTCTTATAGTCCCGGCCCTTGATGTTCATGCTGCGCTCCTCGTCCCGGGGATAGACCTGGCCGATCTGAATTTTGATATTTTCCGCCGTGACTTCCCCAATCACCACGCCGTGCTGGCGGCGGACATACCGGGCGATCATTTCGTCAAAGTAGTTGCCTGCGATTTTCAGAGAAGAAGACACGGCCACGCCGTTCATGCTGAGGACCGCGATGTCCGTGGTGCCGCCGCCGATGTCCACCACCAGGTGGCCGCTGGCGCCCCGCAGATCCAATCCCGCTCCAAGGCCCGCAGCGAGGGGCTCTTCAATAAGGAACACTCTTCGTGCGCCGGCTTCGATGGCGGCGTTGATAACGCTTCGCTCCTCCACTTCAGAGACACCTGAGGGGACGGAAATGACCACTCTGGGCTTGGGAGTAAAAACGGAGGCCTTTGTGGCGGTTTTGAACATCTCCTGAAGCATCCGCACGGTCATTTCGTGGTCAGAGACAATGCCATCCTTCAGCGGGTGCATGGCCACCACGTTGCCGGGGGTACGGCCCAGCATATTCCGGGCGGCGGCGCCTACCTGCAGGATTTTGCCAGTGTTCCGGTCCACGGCGACCACGGAGGGTTCCCGAACCACCAAGCCTTTGCCGTCGGCATAGATGAGAACATTGGAGGTACCCAGGTCAACGCCCAGGTCATTGGAAAATAAAAATGCAGCCATATCAGATTTCCTTTCGCGTAGCCGCCAAGGCGGCGCAGTGAACTTCTTTCGCTCCCCCGGTTTTTAGTATTCGCGCCGCTTCTCCGGCGGTGGAACCGGTGGTGAGAATGTCGTCAATAAGCAAAATGCGTTTGCCTTCCAGGGGTGTCTTCCCAATCAGGCGGTAGGCTCCCAAAACGTTAGCCCGGCGTTCGGCCAAACCATAAACACTTGACTGGGCAGGGTTATGGCGAACCTTCCGGAGCAGAGGCACGCAGGTCATCCCCAGCTCGTTTCCCACGGCCCGGGCAAGCAGCGCCGTTTGGTCATAGCCTCGTTTCCATTTTCTGCGGAAGCTCACAGGGACCCAGGTCAGGCAGTCAAAGCCCTGAGGGTAGGTCTGTGAGATTTTCATGGCAAGGAAACGGCCATAGCCCGGGGCATAGCGGCGGGCGCCGCCGAACTTATACCGGAGCAGACTGTCTCTTGCGTACTCTTCATAATACCAGACCGCAGCGAAACTGTCAAGAAAGGGAAGGTCTCTTTTGGTATTTTGATATTCCGGAGCCTCCCGGCGACAGTTCCGGCACAGGTCCAGCTCTCCTTTTCTCAAGAGACTTTTGCAGAAAATGCACCGGGGCGGAAACAACAGATCCCAAACATCCTGAAAAGCGTTCATCCGACCTTCCCCTCCAACCGGAGTTTCAGTCCCGAATAGCGTCTGTTTTTCTTATCGTTGCGGGTCATGTCTGCCACGGTTTCCTCCCGGCCCACCACAATGAGCAGCTCTCTGGCCCGGGTGATGGCGGTGTAAAACACGCTCCGGCTGAGAAGGTACGGCGAACCATTCCAGGCTGTAAGGATAACGCAGCGGTACTCGCTGCCCTGGCTTTTATGGACGGTCATGGCGTAGGCAGGTTCCAGTTCAATTAACTGTGTAAAGTCGTAGTCCGCCTCCCGGTCTTCAAACAGAATCGTCATGGTCTCCGCTTCCGGATTGATCTCTTTGATGGTGCCGATATCACCGTTAAAGATTCCCGCACCTACGGCGCTGCCGTCGGTTTTTTTCCAGAGGAGCCCGTAATTGTTGCGAATCTGCATAACCCGGTCCCCTTCCCGGAAGATATAGGGGCCGAAAGCCTTCTCTTTTTTATGGGGAGCAGATGGGTTCAGGGCCTGCTGTAAAAGCTGATTGAGGTGTACCGTGCCTGCGCCGCCCTTTCGCGTGGGGGAAAGGACCTGAATCTGCTCGGGAGGGATTCCCATTTTCCCCGGCAGGCGGCTTGCACACAGGTCTCTTATAAGGCTGCAAAGGTCCTCTTCACTTCTGCGGCGCATAAAGAAGAAGTCCCTGTCCACAGCCGTAAGCTCCGGAAGTTCCCCGTGGTTGACCCGGTGGGCATTCATGACAATGAGGCTCTGCTGAGCCTGGCGGAAAATCTCCGTGAGCCGCACCGTGGGAAGCTTCCCGCTTCTGAGCATATCGCTGAAGGGAAAGCCCGGGCCCACTGGCGGGAGCTGGTCTGCGTCTCCCACCAGAATCAGCCGCTTGCCCTGGGGCACAGCCTGCAAGAGGGCATAGAGAAGTTCCATATCCACCATGGACATCTCATCCACAATGACAGCATCGGCTTTCAGCGGGGAATCCTCGTCTTTGGCGAAGAACATCTTTCCCGTGTTCTGGTCGATATTGGCTTCCAGAAGTCGATGAATCGTAGAGGCGTCCTCTCCGGTGACCTCCGACAGCCGCTTTGCGGCCCGGCCTGTGGGAGCCGCCAGAAGGCATTTCATCTGCATCTGGCCGAAAAGCGCCAGGATTCCGTTTAAAATGGTGGTTTTACCGGTGCCCGGGCCGCCTGTGATAATGAGAAGGCCCGATACCGCCGCCTCCCGAATGGCCTGCTCCTGCTCCCGGGAATAGACAATGCCGCTGCCTCCGGCGATGTTTCCAATCATGTCATCCAGATTTGGCGGTGCAGGAAAGTGATTTCCTGCGAAGGTTTTGAGGGCTTCACAGCAGTAGACCTCCGCGTCGTGAAGTCTCGGCAGATAAACCACTGCAATGCCTGCCAGGGTCTCCTGAATCAGGCGGTCCGCTTCCAGCAGCCGGTCCAGCGCTGCCTTGACAGTCTCAGGGTCCACTGTAAGAAGCTGTGCCGTGGCAGGGACAAGCTTATCCGCCGGAAGGAAGCAGTGGCCTGCGGTAAGATTGTAGCTCAGTTCAAACAACAGGCCTGCCTCAACCCGGCGGGGGTCATCTCCCGCAATGCCCAGTTCAATGGCAAACCGGTCCACCGCAGCAAAGGGGGCATCCAACCCCTCCTCCATGAGAAGGTAGGGGTCGTCGTATAGGAGCTCCGTGGCACTGTTTCCATATAATTTATAGGTACGCACCGCCAGCTCCGCAGGCAGGTGGTGGATGGCAAAAAAGTCCATGAGCTGGCGCATTCCCACTTGAAGCCGGAACTCCTCCCCGATGGCCTTTGCCTTTTCCCGGGAAATGCCGGGAATTTCCGAAAGCCGCTCCGGCTCCCGCTCCATAATGAGAAGGGTCTGTTCTCCGAATTTATCCACAATGCGGGCGGCCGTTCTGGGGCCAATGCCCTTGATGGCCCGGCTTCCCAGGTACGCCTGAATTTCCAGGGCCGTCTGAGGCATGAGCCGCTCCAGAAATTCCGCCTCAAACTGGCGACCATAGCTGCTGTGATTTCCCCACTTTCCCGTGACCATGAGCTGCTCCCCCACCACGGGCAGCGGGATGGTGCCCACCACGGTGATGATTTGGTTTGCTCCCTGGTCCAATTTCAGCACGGCGTAGCCATTTTCCGCATTTTGGTAGACCACGGCGCAGATAGAACCCTGGATAATCTCCAATTCTTCCGGCATGACCTGCCTCCTCTCCGTTTCTTCTTTTAGGGTATATTTTACATCATCCCGCCGGGAATGGGAAGAGGTCCCGGAGAAATTTTACGGTTTATTCGGTTTTGTACAAGGGGATTTCAAATTGTTCACAAATTCTTCTTGAATATTTGACAGAATTTAGATATAATGAAAAGAGGTATAATCTGTTTTATCTCTTTGGAGGACAAATGAAGCTACTAAATCTCATCCTCTGGGTGGGGCAATTTGGCTTTTCCGCCATTTTCCCGACTCTGCTGTTTCTCATGCTTGGGGCTTGGCTCCATGCGAAATTCTCATGGGGGCTTTGGGTCATATGGGTCCTTGGCATTCTCGGCGTCCTCACCTCTATCCAAACCACAAAGGCCTGCTGGAAATCCCTGAAAAAAGCCGCCGACGAATTGAGTCCCCCGAAGGATCGGTCCGTATCCTTCAATGACCATACCTGATAAACGAGGTCTTTTTATGAAATTACAGTCCGCTTCCCGCAAAGAAATTTCCCGAATCGCCCTGGGCACCCTGGTTTGCGATGTCATTCTCATCGCCGCCCTCTTCCTGCTGAGTTTGGTAGGTGTGGGGACCTTTTCCCTGGGGCGCATTTTACTGGGCGCCCTCTGCGGCTCTGTGGTAGCCGTGGGGAATTTTACCATTCTGTGTCTGACGGTGCAGAGCGCCGTGAATATCGACAACAAACGGAAGATGAAAAAAGCCTTCCAGCTGAGCTACAACCTGCGGCTTCTTCTGCAGGCTGTGTGGGTGGTGGCGGCCTTTCTCATTCCCCAGATTCATTTCGTTGCATGCGCCGCGCCGGTTCTCTTCCCTAACGTGGTGATTTTCTTCCTGCAGTCCCGGGGAAAACTCATCAACGAAAGCGCCCCTGCCCCGGGAAAAAAGCCCGAGGATACCGACGGCAACGATACGCTGGAAACCTTTGAAGTGTAAGAATAAAGAGGTGTTATCATGGAAGTCGAAATCAATGGTGCAAGAATTCTTGCCACTTTCACGGATGTGCCACTTTTCGGCACGGTACAGATCACCCAGACCCTCCTTGTAAGCTGTCTCGTTGTGGTGATTCTCTCTGCCCTTCTCATCTGGCTGGGCTCGGGCCTCAAGGTCTCGGGCATTTCCCGGAAGCAGGCCGTGGCGGAGATGCTCTACACCTCTCTGGTCAATTTCGTCCGGGGAAACATGGGCACGAATTTTGACCACTATATTCCCCTCATCGGTGCCATCTTCGCCACCAGCGTGGTGTCAAACCTTATCAGTCTTCTGGGCATCTGGAGCCCCACGGCTGACCTTATGACGGAACTTGCCTGGGCATTGGTGGTATTCGTTCTCATCACCTACCACAAAATCAAGGCCTCGGGCATCGGCTCTTATTTGAATGGCTTTCTGGACCCCATTTTCATCATGGCTCCCATCAACGTCATGAGCGAATGCTTCACCCCTGTGTCCATGGCCTGCCGTCACTTCGGCAACATTCTCTCCGGTACCGTTATCAGCGCACTCATTTACGCCTCTCTAACTGCTGCCAGCAAAGCCCTCTTTACCCTGCTGGGAAAGAATCTGGTGGTGGCAATTGTAATGGTTCTCATTGGCGCTGCCCTGATTTTCGCAGGAAAAAAGCTCTGGAAGAAGAAATTTCCCTTCATTTTGGGTATCATTCTGGCAGTGCTTGGTGTTCTCGCCGTGCTGACCAATCTGGGCGCCAGCTACCCATGGCTCACCATTGGCCTCCCCGCCATTCCCAGCTTGTATTTTGACTGGTTCGGCGGCTGTATCCAGGCTTTCATTTTCTGTACGCTCACCACTCTCTTCATCAAACAGGCCGCCGGAGATTGATCTCCAAAGGCCATTTGAATACATTAGAACTTTCACATTTTAGGAGGAAATTTTATGGAACTTCTGGCAAAAGGCATTGCTCTGGCTGGCTGCGGCATTGGTGCAGGTCTGGCTCTGATCGCAGGTATTGGCCCTGGTATCGGTGAAGGTAACTGTGCCGCCCGGGCCTGTGAAGTCATCGGCCGCAACCCCGAGTGCAAGGGTGACGTCACCAGCACCATGATTCTGGGCATCGCTCTGTCCGAAACCACCGGTATTTACGGCTTCGTTACGGGCCTTCTGCTCATCTTCGTGGCCCCCGGTATGTTCATGAACTATCTGGGCTAAATCCCGGCAAAATCTTTTCGCCGGAAGGAGGCAACCTAATTGGATACCATTTACCAGTCCCTTGTGACGGTAAACCCAGTCACCCTCATTGCGGCCATTTGCAATCTGTTCATCCAGATGCTGGTCTTCAAGCATTTCTTCCTGGACAAGGTCAAGGCCGTCCTGGATGCCCGCCGGGAGGCCGCCGACAAGCAGCTGACCGATGCAGAGCAGGCTAAGGCTGAGGCCGCCGCCATCAAGCGGACCTACGAGGAGAATATGCTCTCTGCCAAAATGAAGGCTGACGCCCTTCTTTCTTCCGCTCAAAAAACCGCCGCGGCCCGCAGCGAGGAAATCCTTCGCCAGGCCCAGCAGCAGGCGGCGCAGCTTCGGAACAAAGCCGCCTCTGACATTGAGATGGAAAAGAAAAAAGCCATCAACGATGCGAAAAACGAAATCTCCGGCCTGGCTATGGCCATTGCCGGAAAGGTCGTGGAGCGGGAGCTGAATGGCGCTGACCAGGAAGCCATGATCGACAAATTCCTGAACGAACTGGGTGAGAGCCTATGACAGAAGTGGCAAACGTTTACGGCGGCGCCCTGTATGAGCTTTGCAGGGATGAGAATCTGTCCGATGCCATCCGAGAGGAGCTTTCCACGCTGCAGCAGTGTTTTCGGGAGGCACCGGATTATCTGAAGCTCCTGTCCTCCCCCAGCCTGCCCAAGGCCCAGCGGTGCGACATTTTAAACGAGAGTTTCCGCGGGAAGCTGCACCCCTATGTGCTGAACTTCCTGAAAATTCTCACGGAGAAGGGTTACATCCGCCAATTCTCCGGATGCTGCGACGCCTACTTTGACCGCTACAACCAGGACCACGGCATTCTCAGCGTCACCGCTGTGTCCGCAGTGGAGCTCAATCCCAGCCAGAAGGCAAAGCTGGTGGAAAGACTCCAGAAAATCACCGGGAAGAACATTCATCTTCTGACCCGGGTTGACCAGGCTGTCCTTGGCGGCATCCGTCTGGATTATGACGGTCAGTGCCTGGACGACACCCTTTCCCACCGGATGAACGCCATCCGGGAAACTTTGCGCAAGACCATACTCTAAGGTCCCCAGCCCCTTTTGGGACCGCAAGAAAGCAGGGAGTATATGGAATTAAAACCCGAAGAAATTACCAAAATTATCCGCGAACAAATTAAAAACTACGAAAATAAAATCGAGGTCAGCGAGACCGGTGTGGTCATTCTGGTGGGCGACGGCATCGCCAAGGCCTCTGGCCTGGAAAAGTGCATGGCAGGCGAGCTGGTGGAATTCCCCGACGGCTCCTACGGCATGGCACAGAACCTGGAAGAGGACACCGTATCCATCGTTATCCTGGGCTCCGACCAGGGCATCAAGGAAGGCGACACGGTGAAGCGCACCGGCAAGGTCGTGTCCGTACCCGTGGGCCAGGGACTCATCGGCCGCGTGGTCAATGCCCTTGGTGAACCCATTGACGGCAAGGGTGCCGTTGAGGCCGAAGCCTATCGGCCCATTGAAAGCCCTGCCCCCGGCATCATTGAGAGAAAGCACGTCTCCGTGCCTCTGCAGACCGGCATCAAAGCCATTGACTCCATGATCCCCATTGGCCGGGGTCAGCGTGAGCTCATCATCGGCGACCGTCAGACCGGCAAGACCACCATTGCCACCGACACCATTCTGAACCAGAAGGGCAAGAACGTCATTTGCATCTACGTTGCCATCGGACAGAAGCGCTCTACCGTTGCCCAGGTGGTGGAAAACCTCACTGCCGGCGGGGCTATGGACTACACCATCGTGGTTTCCGCAACCGCTTCCGAGCTGGCGCCCATGCAGTACATTGCCCCCTACGCAGGCTGCGCCATGGGCGAGCACTTCATGCACCAGGGAAAGGACGTGCTGGTCATCTACGACGACCTGAGTAAACACGCCGTTGCCTACCGTGCCATTTCTCTGCTCATTCGCCGTCCCCCCGGACGGGAAGCCTACCCCGGCGACGTGTTCTATCTCCATTCCCGTCTTTTGGAGCGTGCAGCCCAGCTGTCCCCGGAGCTCGGCGGCGGCTCTTTGACCGCCCTGCCCATCATTGAGACCCAGGCCGGCGACGTGTCCGCCTATATTCCCACCAACGTCATTTCCATTACCGACGGCCAGATCTTCCTGGAATCCGAGCTCTTCAACTCCGGCGTTATGCCCGCCGTGAACCCCGGTATCTCCGTCAGCCGTGTTGGCGGCGACGCACAGATCAAGGCCATGAAAAAGGTTGCCGGCTCTCTGAAGCTTCTGTACTCCCAGTACCGGGAACTGCAGTCCTTCGCTCAGTTCGGTTCCGACCTGGACGCCGACACCAAGGCAAGACTGGCCCTGGGCGAGCGCATTGTGGCAGTGCTTAAGCAGAAGAACAACTCCCCCAAGGAAGTGGCCCAGCAGGTTTGCATCATCTATGCCGTAACCCACGGATATTTGACAAAGCTCCCTGTTTCCCAGGTGCCGGAATTCGAGAAGCGGCTGGAAGAGTATATGGACAACTACCATCCCGCCGTTCTGGAGGCCATCCGCAGCACGGGCAAGCTGGAAAGCGACACCGAAGCCGAGCTGAAAGCCGCTCTGGACGAGCTGACCGCTCAGTTCACCGCGTAAGGAGGCGAATAGATGGCTGGCGTTTCCACAAAGGAGATCAAGACCCGCATCCGAAGCATGGAGAGCACCAAGCAGATCACCAAGGCAATGGAGATGGTGGCCGCATCCAAACTTCGCCGGGCCCAGGCCCGGGTCGAGAACTCCCGTCCCTATTTTGGCATCCTCTACGACACCATCTGCAAGATCGTAAGAGACAACCGGGATTTTTCCTCTCCTTACATTCAGGGAAATCCCTCGGGTAAATCCCTTTTCATCGTCATTGCCGGCGACCGAGGCCTGGCCGGCGGATACAACAGCAACATCCTGAAGCTGGTCCAGTCCGAACTGGAAGGCAAAGATGCCATGGTTCTGCCCATCGGCAAGAAGGCTTTGGACTTCTTCAAGTCCCGGAACGTACCTGTTCTTACGGCAGCCTACGCCGAGGCCGCAGAGGTAGACATCGGTGACTGCTTCTCTATGGCAAAAACTTTGTGCGCCCGCTATCTCAGCGGGGAAATCGGCGAGATTCGCGTGGCATACACCAATTTTGTCTCGGTACTTTCTCAGGTTCCTGAGACAAAGGCGCTCCTGCCCCTGCAGTCCCTGCAACTTTCCCAGGAGAAACAGCCTTACCGCTGTGATACCCTCTATGAAGGCGACTGCGAAGAGGTTTTTGCCGCCATTGTCCCTGAGTACCTTGGCGGTATTCTCTACGGCGCCCTCAGCGAAAGCCTGGCCGCCGAACAGGCAGCCCGGCGTTCTGCCATGGACAATGCGACCCAAAATGCTGAGGACATGATTGCTGATCTGAGCCTCAAGTTCAACCGCGCCCGTCAGGCAGCCATTACCCAGGAGATCACCGAGATCGTGGCTGGCTCCTGATTTCCCCATTTCTCCACTCTATCTTAAGGAGATGAATAAAAAAATGCCCAACAACAAAGGAACCGTGATTCAGGTCATGGGCCCTGTTCTTGACATCCGCTTCCCCGATGGCGAGCTTCCCACCCTGCTCTCTGCCATTGAAGTCAAAAATGGCGACCAAACCATCATCGCCGAGGTTGCCCAGCACATCGGCGACAATGTGGTGCGTTGCATCGCCATGTCCTCCACCGACGGTTTGCAGCGGGATGTGGAGGCCGTAAACACCGGAGCTCCTATCTCCGTACCCGTAGGCGACGAGTGCCTGGGCCGTGTCTTTAACCTTCTGGGCCAGCCCATCGACAATAAGCCCCCGGTGCAGGCTGCCGCCCAGTGGCCCATTCACCGTCCTGCCCCTCCTTACGAGGAGCAGCAGCCTGCCACGGAAATTCTGGAAACAGGCATCAAGGTTATTGACCTCATCTGCCCCTACGCCAAGGGCGGCAAAATCGGCCTCTTCGGCGGCGCCGGTGTCGGCAAGACCGTGCTGATTCAGGAGCTGATTTACAACATCGCAACAGCCCACAACGGTTACTCCGTGTTCACCGGTGTCGGCGAGCGTACCCGTGAGGGCAACGATCTCTACAACGAAATGACCGAGTCCGGCGTTATTTCCAAAACCGCCATGGTTTTCGGTCAGATGAACGAGCCCCCCGGAGCCCGTATGCGGGTTGGTCTGTCCGGCCTTACTATGGCGGAATACTTCCGTGACGTAAAGCACCAGGACGTTCTGCTCTTCATCGACAATATCTTCCGTTTCACCCAGGCGGGCTCCGAGGTGTCTGCTCTGCTGGGCCGTATGCCCTCTGCCGTTGGCTACCAGCCCACGCTGGCTACCGAAATGGGTGCCCTGCAGGAGCGCATTACCTCCACCAAAAACGGTTCCATCACCTCCGTCCAGGCGGTTTATGTGCCTGCAGACGACCTGACGGACCCGGCTCCTGCCACCACCTTTGCCCACCTGGACGCCACCACGGTTCTGGACCGGAGCATTGCCTCTCTGGGCATCTACCCCGCCGTGGACCCCCTGAACTCCAACTCCCGGATTCTGACCCCGGAAATTCTGGGCATTGAGCACTATGAAACTGCCCGGGCTGTTCAGTCCATCCTGCAGCGGTACAAGGAACTCCAGGACATCATCGCAATCATGGGCATGGATGAGCTTTCCGAGGAAGATAAGGTCATCGTAAACCGCGCCCGGAAGGTTCAGCGGTTCCTGAGCCAGCCCTTCCACGTGGCCGAGCAGTTCACAGGCTACCAGGGCAAATATGTGCCTCTGTCCGAGACCATCCGCTCCTTCAAGGAGATCATCGAAGGTAAGCACGATGAAATTCCTGAGTCCTACTTCCTCTTCGCAGGCTCCATCGACGAGGTGGTGGCGAAGTTCCGGGGCGGTGAGCAGAAATGACGCCCTTCCCTCTGAAAATCGTCACCCCGGATGGTGTTGTTTTTGACGGGCCTGCAGAGTCCCTCATGGTACGGACCACCGGCGGCGACGCCACAATTCTGGCCCGGCACATGGACTACGTGGCAGCTCTTGGCATGGGCCTTGCCATTGTCGTCGCTGACGGCAAGCGCCGCACCGCTGCCTGTATCGGCGGAATGCTCAGTGTAAAAAACGGCGAGGTAACTTTGGTTCCCACCACCTTCGAGTGGTCCGATGCCATCGACGTGCAGCGTGCCGAGGCCTCCATCCAAAGAGCCGACAGGATTCTCCACGATGAGAACGCTTCGTCTACAGACCTGCGTCTGGC
>DVJG01000045.1 GCA_018710805.1 Candidatus Faecousia faecipullorum | reverse complement strand
AATTTTCCGCCGGGGCGCACCCCAGGGTGGCCTCTCTTGCTCCTTCGGAGCAATTCACCTTCTGTACCTGGCGGAAAATACTTCTCAGACTGCAAGTGTGGAATTTGTCCCCTCATGGGGGACAAATTATGCGCGCAGCAGGCTGCCAAAGTTTGTCGGAAAAGCCCACAGGGATTTTTCGACAGTTTTAAAGACGCAAGCGAACTTGCTTGCGCCTTTTTTCTATGGGATGGGTCGGTATGTGCCGCCGGAAATTTCGTAGCCATGGCCGGGTTTCGGCTGCCACTGGTAGCGGTTTTTCCTTTCCTCCGGGAAGAGATGGGCCATGATTGCCGCAATCACGCCGCCGTGGGTCACAAGGACCATATCCGCCCCGGCATTTTGAATGTCGGAGAATGCCCCAAGGACCCGGTGCGTCATCTGGGCGCCGCTCTCTCCTTTTGGGGGGATGTTCTCTTCATTGTTCCCGGCAAGCCATGCTTGATAAGCTGGGTCATTTTTCAGCGTTTCGTAGCTTTTCATTTCAAAGATGCCAAAGTCCACCTCCCGGAACCGGGGGTCTGTTTGATGCGGCACGGAGCCGAAGAGGATTTTTAATGTTTCCTCTGTCCGTCTCATGCCGCTGGTGAGAAATATGGAGTCCTGGCAGGAATAGTGCAGGGTTCTCAGTTCTTCCGCACCTTCCCGGGAGAGGGGCAAATCCGTACTTCCGCAGTAGAGATGGCGGTCGTTTGCCTCGGTGCGGCCATGGCGGATGAGATAGATGGTCATTTCAGCCTCTGCTCCAATCCGCAGAAAATCCGGCTGACCTGGAAAGCCTCCCGAGACAGGTACTGGCACAGCCGGGCCGTGGCCTGCCGCCACTCCCGGTCCACAGGGTCAACAGGCACAACGCCGCAGAAAATGTCCCGGCAAATCAGAATGCTGTTCTGCCACGCCTCCCGATGGGCGGCAAAATAATCCAAGGGCTCTATGCCTTTTTGCACGCAGTGCAGACAAAAGTCCTCAATGTGGCGAATACAAGGTTTTTCAAAGGAGATTTCCCCGTCCGTACAGGTAAAAATATCATTTTCCGAAAGGTTTCGGATGGTCTTTGCATAGTCCAGCTTGCCTTGGTAGGCGCCGCCGATAATGAGTATCATAAGTTCCCTCCTAAATAAGCGCCCAGACAATGACGCCGCATAGCTCTGAAATGGTAAGGCTGTATCCGGCGATGTCGCCGTTCATCCCCTCCAGGGACCCATAGGCGCGGTGCAGAGCCAGGCCATAGCCCGCCAAGCATCCCAGAAGTGCAAAGCCGTATTTTCCGCAAGTTACAAACCCTGCCAGCGTAAAAAGAACCATCATCAGCAGAATCGCCGCGACGTGGGACTTGGGCTTTTTCTGCTCCGCATATTGGCTGGTGGACATTGCCGGAAGGACGGTCACCGCCAGCGCCGAGCAGCAGCGGCTCACAGCCGGCAGGAAAATCAGGATTTTGTAGTCTCCTTCCCCAGCATAAAAGAAGGCAAATTGGCTGATGGCCAAAAGGCACAGGCTGATAACGGCAAAGGAACCCACATGGGAGTCCTTCAAAATCTCCCGGCGGCGCTCCAGATCCCGATAGGACCGCACCGCGTCGGTGACATCCATAAAGCCGTCCAAATGTATGTACCCCGTGACAAAGAAGGGATAGACAGCGAGAATCAGCGCCGCGGCCGCATGGGGAAAGCCCAGTCTCTGGGAAAGCCAGGCAACGGCGGCCCAGATAAGTCCCATTTCCAGACCCACCAAAGGCAGGCACAGCAGCATTTTGTCCCTTGCCTCCTGGTCCCATATTTTCCAGGGGCTGGGAATGGCACAGAACATACTCTGGCACATGGCAAAGGCATGAAAATAGGTTTTCATAGAGGCAGCGCTCCTTTGTGGACAGTAGGCACCCCTGCGGATACCTCCACCACCGTGTCGCAGGCACCAGCCAGCGCCCGGTCGATTCTGGCCAGGCCCCGGCGGTAAACTTCCGTACTCTCATCAAATTTCTGGGCATCGGAGTAGATGCCGTCGCTGACGATAACGGCATTTTTTACCGAGCGCACAAATTCGCACAGCTCCCGGGCGCAGCGGTCTGGGGCTTCCGGGTCCATTTCGTAGTTTCTCTCCTGCCGGAAGAGCTCGTTCATAAAGAGCGCAGTGGCGCTGTCCAAAAGGAAGGTACCCTCTGGGTCCCCCAGTTTCAGGCAATTCAGAATGTTTCGGGGACACTCTATGGTCTCAAAACCAAGGCCGTCCCGGTCGGCAATGTGGCGGCGAATGCGTTCCCGGTCCTCTTCGTCCACGGGGATCATTGTGGCGATGTAGTAATGCTTCCCGCCCTCCGAAAGCTTCACAGCCATGTTTTGGGCCAGGGTGGATTTGCCGTTTTTGGCTCCGCCGGAAATAAAAATCGTCACTTGGCACCCTCCACGGAGAACTTGTCTCCCTTGCGAATTTCCTCCAGGTAGCCGTCGTCAATGCCAGCCTGGTCGAAGGTCGCCATATTGTTGATAATGGCGCAGGCAGCTTCGAGAACCTGAAAAGCAATGGGACAGCCGCTTCCTTCTCCCAGACGCATTCCCAAAAGAAGCATAGGCTCCAAGCCCATGGCCTCCATGGCAAGTCGGTAGCCAATTTCATAGGAGGCATGGCTGGGAACCAGGTAATCCCGGACCTGGGGACACAGGCGCACGGCGCACAGAGCCGCCACTGCGGAAATGAAGCCGTCAATGACCACGGGCCGATGAGTGGCGGCACATCCCAAAAAGGCGCCGCACATGGCGGCAACGTCAAATCCGCCCACCTTCGCCAGGACATCCACCACGTCGTTGGGGTCCGGACGACTCACCGCAATGGCCTGCCGGATGACCTCCTTTTTCTTTCGGAAGCTGTCGTCGGTGACGCCGCCGCCGCGGCCTGTGACGGCCTCGGCGTCCACGTCCAGAAGCACCGACAAAACAGCGGACGAAGTGGTGGTGTTGCCAATGCCCATTTCGCCGATGCCGATGACATCGGCTTTCGTGTCCATGGCAAGTTCCGCTCCCGTTAAAATAGCCGTCAGGGCCTGGTCACGGGTCATGGCGGGACCCACTGCCATATTTTTCGTGCCGAAGGCAATTTTCTTATTCAGAACCCTTGGGTCTTCAATAACGGCGTTGACACCCACATCGCAGACGGTGATGTCCACACCAAAATGCTTTGCCAGGACGCTGGCGCCTGTCTTGGCCCGGGTGAGGTTGATGGTCTGCATCAGCGTCACAGACTGGGGTGAGCAGGATACCCCCTCTACAATCACGCCGTTGTCGGCAGCAAATACCAGAAGGTGCTTTTTGTCCATATGGTTATGGACCTTTCCCGTAATGCCTGCCAGCTGAATGGACAGGTCTTCCAGTCTCCCAAGACTTCCGGGGGGCTTGGCCAGCTGAGCCTGACGTCGGCCAGCTTCCTCCATGGCGGCCTTATCCGCCGGGAGGATGTTCTGCAGCAGTTTTTGCAGTTTTTCTTCCATATATCATGCCTCCAACAGCCATTCTACGGACGCCTCTGCTTCCGAAATTTCCAGAGTAACCGTAGCCTCCGGGCACT
>DVJG01000044.1 GCA_018710805.1 Candidatus Faecousia faecipullorum | reverse complement strand
GGGCTCTTCTGGGCCGCCCGGCCCATGGCCAGTTCCATGGTCAGCACCGGCACGCCCAAGGCCACCAGGAACAGCAAGTAAATCACAACAAAAGCGCCGCCGCCGTACTGGCCCGCCATCCATGGGAATTTCCAGACATTGCCGACGCCGATGGCGCATCCGGCGCTCAGTAGCAGGAAGCCCAATCGGCTTCCCAGATGTTCACGCTGCATAAAGAGTTCCTCCGTCTTTCCTTTATTCACGATTTCTTAACAAAATCTAGGTTATTATAGAGGATATCACTGAGAATGTCAATGGGGAAAGTACAAATGTTCACAACTGCGCACTTTACTTTTCACGGGAAAGCTGGTATAATCTCCTTATCTATGGAAAGGAGGCGAGTTTTTGCGCCGCTATCTCAACGAATTACGTGATTTCACCAAAAAAGGAGACATGGTGCTTCTGGTGCTTCTGCTCATTGTATCGGGCTTTGGCCTGATCATCATCGCCAGCGCAACCTCCGCCGATAAATTTGAAGGAAACTTCCGTTACCTGGCTGTTCAGACCGTTTCCATTGGTCTGGGGGTCTTAATGTATGCCATGGTATCCTCACTGGACCTGGATATCATGTCCGAGCACCGAAACGCCATGGTGATTTTCAACACCCTGCTGCTGCTTCTGCTCATCACCCCTCTTGGCACCGACAACAACACCGGCAACCGAAGCTGGCTGAAATTCCCGCTCATCAACATTCAGCCCGCTGAGATTTGTAAGCTTACCTATATCATCATCATGGCCTCGGTTATGGCCTCCCACCAGAATAACATCTCGTCCATTCCCTCGGTCATGCACATGGTGCTCCACCTGGGACTTCTGGTTGGCCTCAACATGGCCATGTCCCGGGACGCAGGCGTGTCTCTGATTTTCGTGTTCATTTTCATCGGTATGGCCTTTGCCGGCGGCGTGAGCCTGTGGTGGTTTGCGCTGGCCATTGCGGGCATCGGCGTTGCCTTTCCGGTACTTTGGCCATTCCTTGGTAAATACCAGCAAAACCGAATTCTGATCCTCTTTGACGACACCATTGATCCCCAGGGTATCAACGAACGCTACCACTACAAAATCAACCTCCAGTCTCTGACCGGCGGCGGCCTGACGGGCCAGGGCCTGTTCAACGGCAACCGTACCCAGGGCGGCAACCTCTTCGCTCAGCACACGGACTATATTTTCTCCTCCATCGGCGAGGAATTGGGGTTCCTGGGCTGTGTGGTTGTGATGCTGCTGGAGCTTGCCATCATTGCCCGGTGCATTTACGTGGGCGTCAAGACCCCGGACTATATGCGGCGGCTGGTGTGTTTCGGTGCGGCTTCCGCCCTGATGTTCCAGAACATGGTCAACATCGGTATGTGCATCGGCGCCATGCCGGTTATCGGTCTGACCCTGCCTCTGATCAGCTACGGCGGTTCCTCCGTGGTTACCATCTTCGCCATGCTGGGGCTTGTGTCGGGCGCCCACGCGCGACCGCAGAGCTTGAGTCACGAACGATATGTACAGCCCTTCCGAGGGTAGCGTAATGGAAAAGGAAACGGCCTGGAATTTCCAGGCCGTTTAGACTGTCAAAAATCCTCTTTGAGGCTTTTTGACAGGTGTTTTGCAGTCTCCTGCGCGCATAATTTGCCCCCCATCGGGGGGCAAATTCCACACTTGGAGCCTGAGAAGTATTTTCCGCCAGGTACACGCCCCGGCGGAAAATTTTTTGACTTTCTTTGCCGCCAAAGGCGGCAAACTCTGCGAGGCTTTTTTGACAAGCTGGACAGCCTGGTTTTTTCGGGCCGTTTCCGTTTATTTGTGCCTCTTTCTCCTGAAAGCACGGCGGCCCGGGAATTTTCCCGGGCCGCTGCTTTCATTTACTATGCTTACTTTCCGCAGAAGTCCTTTGCGACCTCCACGATATGCTCTGCCGACAGGCCGAACTGCTTGAGCAGAGCCGCGGCGGGGCCGGAGTGGCCGAACTCGTCGTTTACGCCAATGCGGCGGACAGGGGTGGGGAGCTTTTCGCTGAGCACCGCGCACACGGCCTCGCCCAGGCCGCCGATGATGTTGTGCTCCTCGCAGGTGATGACCTTGCCGCACTTTTTTGCGGCGGAGAGCACCAGTTCCTCGTCCAGAGGCTTAATGGTGGCCATATTGATGACCATGGCGTTGATGCCCTGCTGGGCCAGAAGCTCGCCTGCCTGAATGGCTTCATAAACCAGCAGGCCGTTGGCAATGATGGCCACATCGGAGCCATCCCGCAGTACTTCGCCCTTGCCCACCACAAAATGGAAGCCCTCCTCGTGGAAAACAGGAATGGCCAGACGGCCAAAGCGCAGGTACACAGGACCCTCCAGATCGTAGGCGGCCTTGGTGGCGGCTTCGGCCTCCACGGCGTCGGCGGGGCAGATGATGGTCATGCCGGGGATGGAGCGCATAAGGGCAAAGTCCTCGCAGCACTGGTGGCTGGCGCCGTCTTCGCCCACGGAAATGCCGCCGTGGGTGGCGCCGATCTTCACGTTCAGGTGGGGATAGCCAATGGAGTTTCTCACCTGCTCAAAGGCCCGTCCCGCAGCGAACATGGCAAAGGAGCTGGCAAAGGGCTTGAGGCCCGTAGTGGCGAGGCCTGCGGCCATGCACATCATATTGGCCTCGGCAATGCCGCAGTCAAAGTGGCGGTGGGGGAAAGCCTTCTGGAAAACCCCGGTCTTGGTGGCATTGGCCAGGTCGGCGTCCAGGACCACAACGTCGTCATGCTCCTTGCCCAGTTCCACCAGGGCCTTGCCGTAGCTGTCCCGTGTGGCGATCTTTTTTACGTCTGCCATCTTATTTCGCCTCCAATTCCGCCATAGCGGCATTGAGCTCCGCCATGGCAATTTCAAACTCTGCATCGTTGGGGGCCTTGCCGTGCCAGCCTACCGCGTTCTCCATATAAGAGACGCCCTTGCCCTTCAGAGTCTTCATAACAATGCCCACGGGCTGACCCGTTACGGTGTGGGCCTCGGCAAATGCCTTTTCAATTTCGTCAAAGTCGTTGCCGTTGATGTTGATCACGTGGAAGCCAAAGGCCTTGAGCTTCTCATCAATGGGATAGGGACTCATGACGTCCTTTACCGCGCCGTCAATCTGCAGGCCGTTATTGTCCACAATGACGGTGAGATTGTCCAGCTTATAGTGGGAGGCGGCCATACAGGCTTCCCAGACCTGGCCTTCCTGAATTTCGCCGTCGCCCAGCAGGGTGTATACCCGGGCAGACTTTCCCTGGTGCTTAAGACCCAAGGCCATGCCCACGGCCACGGAGATGCCCTGACCCAGAGAGCCCGTGGACATATCCACACCGGGGACGGTGGTCATATTGGGGTGACCCTGGAGATAGCTGTCAATGTGCCGCAGAGTAGGAAGGTCCTCCACCGGGAAGAAGCCGCGGTTTGCCAGGGTGGCGTACAGGCCCGGGGCGGTGTGGCCCTTGCTCAGAACAAAGCGGTCCCGGTCCTCCCATTGGGGATTTGCGGGGTCAATCTTCATCTCCTTATTATAGAGATAGGTAAACATCTCCGTTGCGGACAGGCTTCCGCCGGGATGGCCCGCTTTGGCGCCGTGGGTCCCGGCGATGATGCCCATGCGGACCTTGCAGGCGAAAACCTCCAACTGCTTTCTTTCAGAATCTGTCATAGGAACTCTCCTTCGTCATTGGATTGCCCTGTGGGGAGCATATTCGCCTTATTATACCCCATGTTCCCCCCTACTGTCAATGAAAATAGCGGGCATCCCTTAAAAGAATGCGGTGCAGCCCCCAGGCTGCACCGCGTGGAATCAGATTTTGATAAGCTCGTACTGATCGTCGCCCAGGCCGATTTTCTTGCCGTGGGTGATCTGGGAACGCCAGCTGGTGTGAGGGAAGCAGCCCGTCAGGTTGTCCAGGTCCGGACGGTTTGCCTTATCCAGCTTGGAACCGGGGATGATGGTCTGCTTGTTCACAGCCTCGGCACAGGCAAGGTCCAGCGCCACGGGGTCGAAGGAGGCGAACATACCCACATCCGGCACAATGGGCAGGTCGTTTTCGGGGTGGCAGTCGCAGTAGGGGCTCACGTCCCGGACCAGGCTGATGTGGAAGTGGGGTCTGCCGTCCAGAACGGCCTTGGTGTACTCGGCAATCTTGCAGCCGAGAATGGCGGCGGACTGCTCGTAGGCCGGGTGAATGGCCTTCACGGGGCAGGTGTCAATACAGCGGCCGCAGCCCATGCACTTGGTCCAGTCGATTTCCATTTTGCCGTCAACCATCTGGGGACCGTCATGGGCGCAGTACTTGGCGCAGGTGCCGCAGCCCACGCACTTGTCCCGGTCCACCTGGGGGCGGCCTTCGGAGTGCATCTCCCGCTTTCCGGCGTTGGAGCCGCAGCCCATGCCGATGTTCTTCATGGCGCCGCCGAAGCCGGCCTCCTCGTGGCCCTTGAAGTGGGTCAGGGAGATGACGATATCGGCATCCATAACGGCCCGGCCGATTTTGGCGCACTTCACATACTCGCCGCCCACAACCGGCACATCCACGTCGTCGGTGCCCTTGAGGCCGTCGGCGATGAGCACGTGGCAGCCGGTGGAATAGGGGGTAAAGCCGTTTAAGTAAGCGGTTTCAATGTGGTCCAGGGCGTTCTTCCGGGAGCCAACGTACATGGTGTTGGCGTCGGTGAGGAAGGGCTTGCCGCCCAGGTCCTTCACAAGATCCGCAACCACCCGGGCATAGCCGGAGCGCAGATAAGCCATGTTGCCCAGCTCGCCGAAGTGGATTTTGATTGCCACGAACTTGTCCTTAAAGTCGATTTGGTCCATGCCTGCAGTCATGCAAAGACGGGCCAGCTTCTGAGGCAGGCTCTCGGACGTCCCGGTACAGAAATCGGTAAAGTAAACTTTGGATGCCATTGGGATTTCCTCCTGTTGTTTTTTCTTTTAGTTTACCCGGTAGGGGCAGAAATGTCAAGGTGAGAGAAGGGTCAGTGTTTGTGCCGAGGCAGCAGGGGAGTGGTCCCGCGGATAATAATAAAGAAGGGACACCTGACTTTTCGGTCAGGTGTCCCTTTAAACTGTCGGAAAACTCCTGCGGGCTTTTCCGACAAACTTGGGCAGTCTGCTGCGCGCATAATTTGTCCCCCATGGGGACAAATTCCACACTTGCAGCCTGAGAAGTGTTTTCTGCCAGGTACACGCCCCGGCAGAAAACGTATTGGATTTTCTTTGCCGCCATTGGCGGCAAACTCTGCGAGGCTTTTTTAATAAACTGAAGGGACACCTGACTTTGCAGTCAGGTGTCCCTTTGCTGATTTGTAATTACTTGCCGGCGTTGGCAACCTGAGCGGCGACTTCAGCGGCGAAGTCATCCACCTTCTTTTCGATGCCCTCGCCCTTGACGTAGTGGATGGCGTCCACAAACTTCACGGAACCGCCCAGCTTCTTGGCGGCGTCGGCAATGTAGCCTTCCACGCTGCCCTGGAACAGGTCGGAGCGGACGAAGTCCTGCTGGAGCAGGCAGCACTCCTTGAAGAAGGCGGCCAGCTTGCCGGAAGCGATCTTCTCCTTGATCTGAGCGGGCTTGTTGGCCATCTTGGGATCGTTGTCCATAAGAGCCATCTGGACGCTCATCTCGTGGTCCACATCAGCCTGGGGCACCAGGGACTTATCCCAGTACTTGGGGCTCATGGCAGCAATCTGCATGGCCACGTTCTTGCCGATTTCGGTGACGTCGATGTCGCCTTCCACAGCCAGGTTCACCAGAACGCCGTGGGTGCCGCCGGCGTGGACGTAAGCCACGGAGGTGTTGTCGGCAAACCGGGCAAAGCGGCGGATCTGCATGTTCTCGCCGATGGACATGACCTTCTCCTGCATGATCTCGGTGATGGTCAGGTTGGAGCCGGGGTAGGTGCAGGCCTTCAGGGCATCCACGTCGGCGGGGTTATTCTTGGCAACGGCCACGGCCAGGTTCTTCACCAGGTCCATGAAAGCGTCGGTCTTGGCGGCGAAGTCGGTCTCGGAGTTCACTTCGATCACGACGCCCACGCCGTCCACGTTGGCGGCATAGGCAACGCCTTCGGCGGCAACGCGGTCAGCCTTCTTGGCGGCCTTGGCCAGGCCCTTTTCACGGAGCCAGTCAACAGCCTTCTCGATGTCGCCATCGGTGGCCTGAAGAGCCTTCTTGCAGTCCATCATGCCGACGTTGGTCATTTCACGGAGCTTTTTAACGTCCTGAGCGGTAAAAGCCATTTTCGTTTCCTCCTATTTATTCTTATCTATGGGAGCTTATTCAGCAGCCTCGGCGGTCTCGGCGACCTCGGCTTCGCTGGCGGCATCCTCACCCTGACGGCCTTCGATGGCAGCGCTGGCCATGGCGGAGGCGATCAGACGGATGGCGCGGATAGCGTCGTCGTTGCCGGGGATGACGTAGTCGATCTCATCGGGATCGCAGTTGGTATCCACAATGGCCACGATGGGGATGTTCAGCTTGCGGGCCTCGGCGATGGCGTTGCGCTCCTTGCGGGGGTCAACGATGAACAGAGCGGCAGGCAGCTTCTTCATTTCCTTCACGCCGCCCAGGTACTTCTCCAGCTTTTCGATTTCAGCCTGGTGCTTGATGACTTCCTTCTTGGGCAGCATGGCGAAGGTGCCGTCCTCTTCCATCCGGCGCAGCTGAGCCAGACGGTCGATACGGGTACGCATGGTACGGAAGTTGGTGAGCATACCGCCCAGCCAGCGGGCGTTGACGTAGTAACCGCCGCAGCGGGCAGCCTCTTCCCGGATGGCGTCCTGGGCCTGCTTCTTGGTGCCCACGAACAGGACGGAGCCACCGTTGGCAGAGATCTCACGAACGAAAGCGTAGGCTTCCTCCAGCTTCTTCACGGTCTTCTGCAGGTCGATGATGTAGATACCGTTGCGCTCGGTGTAGATGTAGGGAGCCATTTTGGGGTTCCAGCGGCGGGTCTGGTGACCGAAGTGTACGCCGGCCTCCAGCAGTTGCTTCATAGATACGACAGCCATTTTAATTTTTCTCCTTTTTGTTGTTCCTCCACCCCGATCATCCCGCCTTTCCGTCCAAAGCCTGGACACAGGGAGCGGCGGTCCCCGGATGTGTGGTTTCATAATGTCATGGGTTGAGCCCATGCCGAACTATTATAGCGGATTTCATCCCCGAATGCAAGTAGTATTTCCAAAAAATTTCAGAAAAATTCCCGGCGGGGAACCGATATTTTCCGTTTGATTGCCTAAATTTCCTTATCTGAGCTGACGGCGGTCCCGCATGGTCCGGCAGTCCTCGGGCCTGGTCTCCACGAGAACGATGTCCGGACCGATGCGTTTGATGCAGTTCCAGGGAATGAGAAAGTCCTCCCGCCGTCCGGCCAGGCTCCCGGGAAATTTCCCGGGGCAGGGGACTACAATGGCGCAGACATTCCCCTGGGGGACCTCCACAATGACGTCCCCCACAAACCCCAGCCGCTGTCCCGTGCCCAGGCAAATGACCTCCTTGCACTGTAAGTCCGTAAATCGCATACCCATAGACGCCCCTCCTGCGGTAAGATTTTGGTCAAGGGTATGCTGCCGGCTTCCCGGTTATGCCTCAGCTGACGCTGACGGATTTCCGCATACTGGCAATGGCGCCTTTTTCCAGGCGGGATACCTGGGCCTGGGAGATGCCCAGCTTTCCTGCCACCTCCATCTGGGTTTTGCCGTCGTAAAAGCGAAGAGACAGGATCTCCTTCTCTCTGGGAGACAGTGCCTGGAACGCATTGCGCAATGTGATGTGCTCCATCCATCCGTCCTCAGTGTTCCGGGTGTCCCGAACCTGGTCCATGACGGTCAAGGGGTCCCCGCCATCGGCGTAGACGGGGTCATAGAGGCTCACCGGGGCACAGACGGCGTCCAAAGCTTCGTTTACCTCTTCCTGGGTAAGCTGCAGCTCCCCGGCGATCTCCTCCAGGGTAGGTTCCCGGCCCAGCCGCACCGTGAGGCCTTCCTTGCACTGCAACACCCGGTAGGCAACGTCCCGGATGGACCGGGATACCCGGATTGCGCTGTTGTCCCGGAGGTACCGCCGCACTTCACCGGCAATCATGGGCACTCCATAGGTGGAGAACTTCACCTGCTTGCTGGGGTCAAAATTGCAGATGGCTTTAATCAGGCCGATGCACCCCACCTGAAACAGGTCGTCGGGATTTTCTCCCCGCTTGTCGAAACGGCCGATTACCGACAGCACCAGCCGCAGATTGCCTTCAATAAGTTTATCCCGGGCCGCTGTGTCTCCTTCTTTGGCCCGGCGCAGCAGCATATCCATTTCCACCTGTGGAAGAACGGTGAGGTGTGCGGTATTCACGCCGCAGATCTCCACTTTTCCCTGCATTTTGCGCCTCCTGCGTAATTTTTGGATGAAAGCAGTATGCCCCGGCCGCTGGGTTTTATCCCCAGCGGGGGTTTCAGCCGCTCCCGTTGGAAGGCAGAATTTGGGCGGTTTTCACAAAAAATATTTTCTTCATCCAGGTTCTGACCCTGCCCTGTCATAGATTTTTTACAGATTTGCAACTTTTTCCCGCTCTTTCGACCCATTGCGACGGATTCTGAAAGGGGACGTAACAAGAGGAAATGCAAAATATACGGGAAGTTATGCAAACCCGCCTGGGTTTCCACAGCCTGGCTTGGGAGTGGAGCCGCCGGACCGGATACTTGTTGAAAACTCTGAGTTTTCCACACTCTCCACAAGTTTTTCCACAGCCGTTATCCACAGGCTTGTGAACAGGTCCGGCCTTCTTTTTGGTTCACATAAATGCCGCCCTATCCAAGGGGCGTGTTTCCTATTTTTTCCTGCACCGTGGAATTTACCACGGCTTTTTCTTTGTACAATTTTTCCCTCTTGACAAGCCCTTGCCATTCCGGCGTTCACGGCGGCCCGGTTCTGGAGGCCTCCTGAAAAAATTCCCAAAAAGGGGGTTGATTTTGCGACCAAAAGGCGTTATAATGTGCTCCTGTATGGACTACGAAAGAAAAGGAGGTGTGTTCCATGCCCAATATCAAGTCCTCTAAGAAGGATGTCCTGTCTTCCAAGATTGCTTACGAGAAGAACAAGGCCAACAAGTCCGCTCTGAAGACCAGCCTGAAGAAGTTCGACGCCGCTCTGGTGTCCGGCGACAAGGCTGTGGCGGAGACTGCCTACAAGGCAGCCGTGAAGGCCGTTGACCAGGCTGCCCAGAAGGGCCTTCTGCACAAGAACAACGCTGCCCGCAAGAAGAGCAGCATGACCCTGAAGCTGAACAAGCTGGCCTGAATTCTCTGAAAATATCTCCCTCCACGGATTTTTCCGGAGGGAGTTTTTTCATTTTCCGGGGAAGGGGAAGGGAACCGCCGAGATACCTGAAATGGCGCCATGTGGGATTTCCTGTCAGAAAAAAGCCGTTGCGTCTCAAGGGATTTTGTATTATACTATAGAAACGGAAAGAGAAAGGATGTGTCCCGATGAAAATTCTCATGATCAACTCCGTCTGCGGCATCAAGAGCACCGGGCGCATTTGTACGGACCTGGCCGGAGCCCTGATGCAGAAGGGCCATGAAGTCCGGATTGCCTACGGCCGGGAGGAGGTCCCAGAGGCCGTCAGGCCCCTGGCGGTGCCCATCGGAAGCAAGGCGGAGGTCTACGCCCACGGGGGAGTGTCCATGCTCTTTGACGGTGCAGGGCTGGGAAGCGTCCGCGCCACCAAGCGGTTTCTTGCCTGGGTGAGGGAATACGACCCGGATATCATTCACCTGCACAACCTGCACGGCTACTACATAAATCTGCCCCTTCTCTTTGACTACCTGAAAACCGCCCGCAAAAAGGTCATCTGGACCCTCCATGACTGCTGGCCCTTCACAGGTCACAGCCCTTCCTGTGACCAGGTGGGGTGCGAAAAATGGCGCTCCGGCTGCGGCGGCTGCCCTCTCAAGGGGGACTACCCCCGGTCTTTCACCGACTTTTCCAGGCGGAACTTCCGCTGGAAGCGGGAGGCCTTTCTGGGAATTGAGGATATGACCCTGGTGAGCCCCTCAAAATGGCTGGCGGGACTGGCTGCCCAGTCCTTCCTGGGAGCCTACCCGGTGAAGGTCATTCCCAACGGCATTGACGAGAGCCGGTTCCGGCCTCTGGGAGACGGCTTTAAAAGGGAGGCAGGCATCGAGAAAATGATTCTGGCGGTATCCGGGAACTGGTACGACCGCCGAAAGGGACTGCCGGATATTCTGCGGCTTTCCCAGATGCTTCCCGGCAACTGCAAAATCGTCCTGGCGGGCCTGACCCCGGCCCAGATGGAGGGACTGCCTAAAAACGTTCTGGGGCTTCCCAAAACCAACAGTGTTTCGGAGCTGGCAAAGCTCTACTCCGCTGCCGACGTGCTGCTAAACCCCACATACAGTGACAATTTCCCCACGGTGAATCTGGAAGCCCTGTGCTGCGGCACGCCCGTGCTGACCTACCGCACCGGCGGCAGTCCCGAACCCATTGAAGACGGCTGCGGCGCCGTGGTGGACCAAGGGGACCTGGACGCGGTTTTGTGGGAGCTCCCAAACTGCATGGCGGCAAAAGAGCATGTAACGGAAATTGCCTCGGACTTCCAGTGCCGATTCAGCCGCCGCCGTGCGGAAGAAAACTACCTATCGCTCTATCTATAAAGGAGGTGCGGCCGTGGCGAAGCTTACAGACCCCGTCACCATGCTAAAGGGCGTGGGCCCTGCCAGGGCCAAACAGCTCTCCGCCCTCAATATCCGGACCCTGGGAGACCTGATCTGCCACTTTCCCAGAGGGTATGAGGACCGGACGAAACTTGTGGCAATTGAAAGCCTTCAGGTGGATACCCCCGCCTGTTTCCGGGCCATGGTCATGAACACCCCCAGAGTTTCCCACATCCGAAAGGGTCTGGACATTGCGAAGGTCCAGGTGGCGGACCACTCTGGCCGGCTGAACCTGACCTTTTTCAACAGCCCCTATGTAACGGACATGCTGCAATACGGCAGGGAGTACATCTTTTACGGCGCCGTCACCGGAGACTTTATCGGCTACAATATGACAAATCCTGTTTTTGAGCCGCTGGATGCCCCCGCAGTGACCACTCGGCGGGTGCTCCCCATCTATCCGCTGACGGCGGGGCTCAGCAACGCCGTGCTTCTCAAAACCATCCGGCAGGCCCTCGCCATCTGCGATCCGCCGGAGGAGATTATCCCGGAAGAAGTACGAAACCGCTATCACATCCTCCCGGCGGAGACGGCCTACCGGGTCATCCATGAGCCTGCCTCAATGGAGGAGGCCATGGAGGCAAAAAAACGGCTGATTTTTGAGGAATTTTTCGTATTCTCCGCGGGGCTGAGCCTGCTTCGGGCCTCCCGGGCGGAGAAGCGGACGGCGCCTTACCAAAACCGCAATATGCAGCCCTTTTATGCCACCCTGCCCTTTTCCCTTACAGGCGCCCAGCGCCGGGCCATCGACGAAATTTTAGAGGACCTGTCCCGGGGCGCGCCCATGAATCGCCTGGTTCAGGGAGACGTGGGCAGCGGAAAGACCATGGTGGCGGCGGCGGCCATCTACTGCGCCGCAGGAAATCACAAGCAATCCGCCCTCATGGCCCCTACGGAGATTTTGGCGGAGCAGCACTACGCTTCTCTTAAGAAGCTGTTCGCCCCCCTGGGCATCAGAATCGCCCTGCTGACAGGTTCCATGACCCAAAAGCAAAAGCGGGAGACCCGGGAAGCCCTGGCGGAAGGGCGCATCGATGCAGTGGTGGGCACCCACGCCCTGCTCACCGACGACACCACCTTCTGCGACCTGGGCCTGGTAGTGGCCGACGAACAGCACCGCTTCGGGGTTTCCCAGCGGTCCAAGCTCTCGGGGAAGGGCGGGGAAGTGCACCTTCTGGTCATGTCCGCCACGCCCATTCCCAGAACCCTGGCCCTTCTCATGTACGGCGATCTGGACGTGTCCATTCTGGACGAGCTGCCTCCCGGCAGAGAGACCGTGGATACCTTCCTGGTGGGGGAGAGCTACCGTCCCAGAATCAACGCCTTTATCCGAAAGCAGGTGCAGGAGGGCCACCAATGCTTTGTGGTCTGTCCCGCGGTGGAGGAAAACGAGGAGCTTGGCATTAAGGCCGCCACGGCCTGGGCTGAGACCCTGGAGAAAACCGTCTTCCCGGACCTGAAAATCGCCCTGCTCCACGGCCAGATGAAGGGCTCCGAAAAGGAGAAGGTCATGGCGTCCTTTGCCAGAGGCGAGGCCGACGTGCTGGTGGCCACCACGGTGATTGAAGTGGGTGTGGACGTGCCCAACGCCACCTTAATGGTCATTGAGGATGCCGACCGCTTTGGCCTGAGCCAGCTCCATCAGCTTCGGGGCCGGGTGGGCCGGGGAAAGAGCAAAAGCTACTGCATCCTCACCACCCACAACCGTAACCCCGACACCCTCAAGCGTCTGAAAGCCCTGTGCAAAACCACCGACGGCTTCCAAATTGCAGAGGAAGACCTGAAGCTCCGGGGCCCCGGAGACTTCTTTGGCTCCCGACAGTCGGGACTGCCCGCCTTCCGGGTGGGGGACATGAGCGGCGATTTGACCATTTTAAAGGAGGCCCAGGCGGCTTCCGCAAAGTGGATTGACGAACACGGCGCCGAAGACACCCCCCAGGCAAAGGCCCTGCGCTTACGAATCGGTGAACTATTTTTGCGTGCCGAAGGCACCATGAATTAAGAAAGGATCCATCCCATGAACAAGAAACTATACATTCGCATTTTGGCGGTACTTCTGGTGGCCGCCTGCCTGATGCCCATGTTCCTTACCGCCCGGGCCGAGGAAATCTCCGGGGATACTCTGGAAGAAGCCTCCAGCACCGAGAGCTGCGGCGAGGGACTCAGCTGGAACCTGAACCTTGGCAAGCTCACGGTGACGGGAAGCGGTGAAATCACCTCCGCCCCCTGGCGGGATCAGAAGGACCACATCACGGAAGTGGTGCTCTCCGGCGTCACCAAGGTCTGCGACGAGGCCTTCAAGGACTGCGCCGTGCTCAAATCCGTGGACTTCGGCTCCGATTTGAAGGAAGTGGGCGTCCGTTCCTTCCAGAACTGCACGGGCCTGACCACCATCCATCTCCCCTCTCCCTTCCGCCTTTTTGGACCCCAGTCCTTTGAGGGGTGCAGCGCCCTGGAGACCGTTTACTGCGACGGCGGCATGCCCTCCTTCCGGGACAACTGCCTCTATACCGGAGGCTACCTTACGGTTTACTACCCCGCCAACAATCCCTGGCCTTCGGAGCCTGTGATGCAGCTGATGACAAACTTCGGCGGCCGCCTGACGGTGGTCCCCGGCAGTGAGTCCACGCCTGCCACCGAGGCTGCCACGGAGCCCACCACCGCGCCGACTACGGAGCCTACCACTGCGCCTACCACAGCTCCCACCACCGAGGCAACCACGGCGCCCACCACGGAGCCTACAACCGAAGCAACCACCGAACCCACTACGGCTCCCACCACTGAGGCCACCACGGAAGCTTCCACCGAGCCTGAGACCCTGCCCTTTATGACCGAGGCCACGGAGCCTGCCGCCGAGCCTGAGAAAAAGGGCGGCATCGGCAGCATCGTGGGACTGATCCTCATTATGGTGGTCATCACCTTCTTTATTATCGGTGCTCTCATTTATAAGGCCGCCAGCCGCCGCAGAGAGTATTACGACGACGAAGACGAAGAAGATTAAAACTTATGTAACAACTTCCGGGATATTTAACCATAATTGGTCTATCCCGGAAGTTTTTTCCGTCAGAACAGAAAAAATAAAATAAAGGTTGTATCCGGAAGTAAAATGATGTAAAATAGTAGCATCATACTGCATAATTCTGCGAACCATCGCTTATGGAGGTATTCTTATGGAAAAACCCATTGTTCTGGTCATTATGGACGGCGTCGGCAAGGGCGACGGCGGCAGCGGCGACGCTGTGGCGGTCGCTTCCACTCCCACTCTGGATAAGCTCCTTGCCACCTGTCCTCACACCTATCTGAAAGCCCACGGCACTGCCGTCGGTCTGCCCAGCGACGACGATATGGGCAACTCCGAAGTGGGCCACAACGCTCTGGGCTGCGGTCAGGTCTACTCCCAAGGCGCCAAGCTGGTGGGCGAGTCCATCGAAAACGGCACCCTCTATGGCTCCGACACCTGGAAGGACCTGGTTGCCAATGCGCTGTCCGGCAAGGCCATGCACTTTTTGGGCCTGCTGTCCGACGGCAACGTCCACTCCAACATCAACCACCTGATTGCCCTGCTGCGCCAGGCCAAGAAAGAGGGCGTCAAAAAGGCCTACTGCCACATTCTGCTGGACGGCCGTGACGTGCCTGCCACCTCTGCGCTGGACTATGTGGACCAGCTGGAAACCGTCCTGGCCGAGCTCTCCCAGGACGGCTGTGACTACGCCATCGCCTCCGGCGGCGGCCGTATGAAGATCACCATGGACCGCTATGAAGCCAACTGGGCCATGGTGGAGGCCGGCTGGCGGACCCATGTCCAGGGCCAGGGCCGGATGTTCGCTTCCGCCAGGGAGGCCATCGAGACCTACCGGGCCGAGACCGGCTGCATCGACCAGGACCTGCCTGCCTTCGTGGTGGCAAGAAACGGCGAGCCTGTGGCGAAGATCGCCAACGGCGACAGCGTGATTCTCTATAACTTCCGGGGCGACCGTGCCCAGGAAATCAGCCTGGCCTTCGACCGGAAGGACTTTGATAAGTTCGACCGTCCCGGCTACACCGGCGTCAAGTTCGCAGGTATGCTCCAGTACGACGGAGACCTGAACATCCCTGAGCACTACCTGGTCCAGCCTCCCGTCATCACCAACACCCTCACCGAGGTCCTCTGCGCCGCAGGCATCCACGAGTATGCCCTGTCCGAGACCCAGAAGTACGGCCATGTGACCTATTTCTGGAACGGCAACCGCTCCGGCAAGGTGGACGAAAGCCTGGAAGTCTACGAGGAAGTGCCCTCCGACGTGATTCCCTTCGAGCAGGCACCTGCCATGAAGTCCAAGGAGATCACCGAGAAGATGGTGGAGAACATGGCCTCCGGCAAGTTCCAGTTCCTGCGCTGCAACTACCCCAACGGCGACATGGTGGGCCACACCGGCGTCATGGATGCCGTGGTCTACGCCATGGAATGCGTTGACAAGGGCCTTGCCGCCATTCTGGAAGCCGCCGACAAGTACGGCTACATCGTCCTCATCACTGCCGACCACGGCAACGCCGACCAGATGACGGAGACCAAGAAGGGGAAAACCTCCGTCCGCACCGCCCACTCTCTGAATCCCGTGCCCTTCATCATCTACGATAAGGACCACAAATGGACTGTGAAGGAAGGTAACTTCGGCCTCGCCAATGTGGCTCCCACCATTGTCAAAATGATGGGCCTCACCGCTCCCGACTGCTGGGAAGAGAGTATGGTCTGATTTTGCCAAAATCCCCTGCGAGGCTTTTGCGGCCTTTCAATAATCCAAACCCAGGAGGTACAAACCATGATCCGTCATGAATACGAAAACGGCAGCGTCAACGTCAGCACCAATGTCTACACCGACATTGTGGGCACCGCCGCCATCAATTGCTTCGGCGTCAAGGGCATGGCCGCCCGCAGCGTCACCGACGGCGTCTACCATCTGCTCCGCCGGGAGAGCGTGGGCAAGGGCGTCCGCGTGAACTTCAACGACGACGATTCCATCTCCATCGACCTGCACATCATCGTTGACAACAACGTGAACCTGGCCGCCGTAGGTGCGTCCATCATTTCCGAGGTGCGCTACGTGGTCACCTCCTGCACGGGCACGGAGGTCAAGGCTGTAAATGTCTATATCGATTCTATGATGATCGGGTAATTTCGGAGGTAGAAAGAATTGAAGCAAACCATCAACGGCGCAGATCTGCGCAGAATGATCATCAGCGCAGCCGCCGCCATCGAGCATAATAAGCAGGCGCTTAACGAGCTGAACGTGTTCCCCGTCCCTGACGGCGACACGGGCACCAATATGTCCATGACCATCAACACCGCCGCTGCGGACCTTCGCAAGACCGAGGACCCGGACCTGAGCCAGGCCGCAAAGGTTGCCGCCGGAGCCATGCTCCGGGGCGCCAGAGGCAACTCCGGCGTGATTCTGTCCCTGCTGTTCCGGGGCATTTCCAAGCGCCTGAAGGGCGAGCAGGACTGCGACGGCGTGCTGTGGGCCCTGGCCCTGCAGGAGGGCGTGGATGCCGCCTACAAGGCTGTCATGAAGCCCGCCGAGGGCACCATTCTCACCGTGTCCCGCCTGGCTGCTGCCAAGGCCGCGGAAGCTGCAAGAGAGAACAATCACATTGAATTCGTCCAGGAGGCCGCCATTGCCGAGGCGAAAATCGCCCTGGCAGAGACCACCAACATGAACCCCGTCCTGAAAAAGGCAGGAGTGGTGGATGCCGGCGGCAAGGGCTGGCTGGTGGCGCTGGAGGCCATGCTGTGTGCCCTGCGGGGTGAGGACATCGTTGCCCCGGAGACGTCCGAGGAAGTCCAGGTCAAGGACAGCGCCGACTTCTCCGACTTTAACACCGAGGACATCACCTTCTCCTACTGCACCGAGTTCATCATCTCCCGGGAGAACGACCGGGACCCCGAAGAGCTTCGGGCCTTCCTTAACACTCTGGGCGACAGCCTGGTGCTGGTGGACGACGAGGAGATCATCAAGGTCCATGTCCACACCAACGACCCCGGTTCCGCGCTCCATGAGGCTGTGAATTACGGCTCCTTCGTCACGGTGAAGATCGAGAATATGCGGCTCCAGCACACCGAAAAGGTCATGACCGAGGCGGAAAAGGCTCCCAAGATTGCAGAGCCTGAAAAGAAGCTGGGTGTTGTGTCTGTCTGCGCCGGAGCAGGCCTGGCAGACGTATTCACCAATCTGGGCGTAGACGCCATTATCTCCGGCGGCCAGACCATGAACCCCAGCACCCAGGACATTCTGGAAGCGGTGAACACCGTCCCTGCGGAGACCGTTTTCGTGCTGCCCAACAATAAGAACATCATCATGGCCGCGGAGCAGGTGGATGCCCTGACTCCCAAGCACGTGGTGGTCATTCCCTCCAAGACCGTGCCCCAGGGCGTCACCGCCATGCTGAGCTTCGACCCCGAGGCTGAGGAAGAGGCAAATGCGGCGGCCATGGGCGAGGCCCTCGCTACCGTGGACACCATGCAGATCACATATGCCGCCCGGAATTCCGACTTTGACGGCTACGACATCCACGAGGGTGACTACCTGGCCCTCTACGGAAGCTCCCTCTTCGGCACCAGCCAGGACATCCGGGTGCTTCTGCGGTCCCTGGCTGAAAAAGTCCGGGATCAGGGCAAGGAATACGTCACCATCTACTACGGCGCCGACGTCAGCGAGCGCCATGCCCAGAAGGCGGCGGATATCTTCGCAGACATCTGCCCCCAGGCCGACGTGAACCTGCTGAACGGCGGTCAGCCTGTGTACTACTACCTGATCTCCGCAGAATAAATCCTCAAAAGACGATTGCCCGTTGGGGACGACGGGCAGTCGTTTTTGCATATACTATTGCTGACTATGAAAAAAAGACAGACAAATCGCACCCGCCGCATATTGGAGCTATACATATCGCCTGAGCAAAAAGCCCGGTTTCGTCAGGAATTGGGCGATTACGCAGACAGTTTGAAGGAAGGGGGCCTTGCAGCCTTGAAAAACTTCCCGGAGGGCGGAATCATCGGCAAGGGCTATCGCCTTGCCCGGACCGTCGCTGATATGCACTTGACTTCCCACGCGGCCTATGCCGGGTACTTTATCGTGCTGTCCTTGTTTCCCACGCTTCTTCTGATCTTGAGCATTCTGCGCTACACCGGGCTCCATGTGGAAAGTCTGGTGGAGCTCATCAAGGATTTTTTGCCGGGAGCGCTGGGGGAGAACGCCGAAGAATTCATCTACAGCACCTACCGCAATTCCTCGGGAGCCATCGTGGGAATTTCCGCGGTGACGGCGCTGTGGTCCGCCAGCAAGGGGGTCTACGGGCTTCTGCGGGGGCTCAACGCCGTATATGGCGTCAGCGAGGACCGGGGATACTTCTACACCCGGGCCGTCAGCCTTTTCTATACCTTCCTGCTGCTTCTGGTCATCCTGCTGACCTTGGCGCTCCACGTGTTCGGAAACACCATTTTGTCCGCCCTTTCCATGGTGGATAACGGCATTCTCATCTTTCTTTTGGATATCATTGATCTGCGGTTTGCCCTGCTTCTCATTGTGCAGAGCCTCATCTTTACCCTGATGTTCATGACCCTGCCCAATAAGCGCAACAGGTTTTGGGACAGTTTCCCCGGCGGGGTCCTTTCCTCCATGGGGTGGCTGATATTCTCGGACCTGTACTCCATTTATGTGGAACACTTCAGCCACTACGCCAATGTCTACGGCTCCATCTACGCCGTGGCCCTGAGCATGCTGTGGCTGTATTTCTGCATGATCATCCTGTTCTTCGGCGGCGCCCTGAACCGGATGCTGGCAGAGTGGAATTGAAAATTTTGTAAAATCTGTGGATGTTTACGTTGTGTTCACAGCTTATTTATAGGATAAATGGGAACAGGAGGCATCGGAATGTTCGGCTATGTAACGGCAAATCTCCGGGAACTTACAAAAGAACAGCAAAAACGCTACGGAAGCGTTTACTGCGGCATCTGCCGCCGAATTCGGGAGCAGGCCGGAAATCTGGCCCGGCTGGGGCTCAGCTATGATATGGCCTTTCTCAGCCTTCTTCTCATGAGCCTCTACGAACCGGAGGAGCAGAGCCGGAACGAATCCTGTATGCTCCACCCCCTGGCGAAGCGGCCCTGGGTGGACAACGAATTCATCCGCTATGGGGCGGATATGAACGTGGCGCTGAGCTATTTTAACTGCCTGGACGACTGGCAGGACGATGGAAAGCGCACCGCAAAGGCCATGGCAGACCGCATGGGAAAGCACCTTCCCCAAATTGAAGGGCGCTATCCCCGGCAATGTGCCGCCATCCGGGAGAGCATTCAGAAGCTGGGGGAACTGGAAAAGGCCAATTGCCCCAATCCCGATGAGACGGCGGGAGCCTTTGGAGCACTTCTGGGAGAGCTCTTTGTCTGGCAGGAGGACCTGTGGTCCAGGGACCTACGGTCCCTGGGAGACGCCCTGGGACGGTTCATCTATCTTCTGGATGCGGTCCAGGACTATGACAAGGACAAGAAAAAAGGAAAGTACAACCCGTTTTTGGCTGCGGGCTCCGGCAAGGACCCCCAGAAATGGGAGGAATACCTGGTGCTGACCATGGCCCGGTGTACGGCAGCCTTTGAAAAGCTGCCTCTGGTCCAGGATAAGGCCATTCTGGACAACATTCTTTACAGCGGCGTGTGGGTCAGCTATCGAAACAGAGAGAAAAAGGAGGAAATGCCGTGATCGAAGATCCCTATAAGGTGCTCGGGGTGAGCCGGGATGCCTCTGACGAGGAGATTAAAAAGGCATACCGTCTTTTGGCAAAAAAATACCATCCCGACCGGAATCCCGGCGACCAGGAGGCCGCCAGGAAAATGCAGGAGGTCAACGAGGCCTACGAGCAGATCAAGGACCCGGAGAAGGCCCAGCCCAGCGGCGGCTATGGCGGCGGGTACGGCGGGTATAATCCCTTCGGAGGCTACGACCCCTTCGGCGGGCAGCGGGACCCCTATGGACATAGAAATGCCTATGGCAGTTCCTCCTCTGATCCGTATCAGCAGGCGGCGTTCCAGTATCTGCGCTTCGGCCAGTACCGGGAAGCCCTCAATGCGCTGCAAAACAGCACCGAGCACAACGCCCGGTGGTACTATCTCAGCGCCCTGTGCAACAACGGTCTGGGCAACCAGGTCACGGCGCTGGAGCACATCCGCCGGGCCGTCAGCATGGACCCGGGAAATCCGGAATACCTGGACGCCCTGAACCGCATGGAAAACGGCGGCGCCGCCTACCGTCAGCAGGCGGGGAACTTCCGGGGCTTCGCCATGGGAGGAAGCCCCTGTGCCAGCCTGTGCCTGTGCTATCTCTTCCAGGTTTTCTGCTGCGGCGGCCGGGGTTTCTACTTCTGCTGTTAAGCTTCTTTATCTATAAAAAGGCATCCCGGAGCATTTTGCTCCGGGATGCCTTTTATTTTATTTGCTGTCCGAGAACAGGGCCGCCTCTTTGACCCAGGATATAAGCTCCTCGTCAATCTCTGACATGTCACTGATGAGAATGTGATGTGTCCAGCGGCCTGGATATGGCGACGTGGCAGCGTCCACCCGAGGGGAGGAAAGCGGATGGTCCAGGCCCAGGGTGATGACCAGAAACCTCAGCGGACACGCCTTTTTCTTCCGCACCTGCAGGAAAGAGACGCAGGCAAACAAGTGCCGGTTATAGAAGGATATCTGGCTTTTCTGCACTTTGATATGGACATTTTCTACCGTTTGCAGCAGGTTTTCTTCAAAGGCTTCATAGAGGGGGAGGGCCTCCATATGGTCCTGGAAGAAGCCTAAAATATCCATGTTCATATACTTGCCTCCATTCGGGATGTGATGGTCATCCGTTTCCCGGTCATCGGATGGGTGAAGGTGAGCTCTTTTGCACAGAGCAATTGGTGGGGGATATTCCATTCCCTGGAAAACGCCTGGCTTTCGGCGGTTCCGTACTGAGGGTCTCCCAGAATGGGGCAGCCGGCGTAGGCGCAGTGGACCCGGAGCTGGTGGGTTCGTCCCGTGATGGGGGAGAGGCGCAGCTTGCATATTTTTTTCTCACGGGCCAAAACCTGAAACGCCGTCACCGAAGGCTTTCCATCCACCCGGACCTCCCGCAGAAGGCTGGGAAGGGGTTTTCTCGCTATGGGAGCGTCAATGATTCCCGCGTCCTCTTTGGGGCCGCCGAAGGTCAGGGCGTGGTAGGTTTTCTGCAGGTCCGTTTCCTGAAAGGCACTGTGGACATAGGCGTTTTTTGCCAGCAGGGTGACGCCGAAGGTGTCCCGGTCCAGCCGGGTCACAGGATGAAAGGCGCATTTCTGGCCTGTTTTTTGATAGTAACCCACCACGAGATTGGCCAGCGTCCCGGAATTTTTCGCCCGGGAGGGGTGAATCAGCATTCCCGCAGGCTTATCCACCACCAGAATGTGGTCGTCTTCGTAAAGAACCGTCAGGTCTCCGGCCTCTGCCGGATATGCAGGCTCCTCTTCGTCCAGAGCCACGGTAATGATATCCCCGGGCACAACGGCATAGTTGGTCCGCCGGGGCTCCCCGTTGACCCGGATGGCATCGCCCCATTTGAGCTTGTTGATCAGCCCTGCGGACATCTTCAGTTCTCCCTTTAAAAAAGACGACAGCGGCCCGTCTCTCTGGGCTGTGACGTTAAGCTCCATATTCTTCCTTCCCCTTGGGCTTCATGAAGGTCAATGCAAACAGCAGGCTGCCAAAAATCATCAGTTGGGCGGAAAATATCACATTTCTGCTGCGATGCCTTGTCAGCCAAACGGTGGCCGTGTCCCCCTCCACCGTATAGGCGCGGTTCCACAGAGCAGAGGAAATGACGCTATCGTAGGAACCCTCAGATTTGTGCCAGGTATCCCACTCCCACAGGGCATATCGGTCAAAGAGAGTGTTTTTGCCATATTCCAGGATGTAGATCACGTCATCATCGCGCTGGTCCTGGTAGACTGCCAAAATCACATCGCCTTTGGAGCTGTCCATGGCCAAGGCCGGGAGCTTTACATTGAGCTCTTTCGGAATAAGCGTTTCCAGCGCGTCAACGCGGGCGGTGGAGACTCGGAAGCCTCCTTCCAGCAGAAACCACACGCCAAGGAGAACCACAAAAGCAGCCATGATTCTAAGCAGTTTGTTTTTCATTTCCTCGCCTCCTTCTAAGTGCAAAATGACCCTGCTGAGTATCAGCAGGGTCAAAATTTTTAGTTCAGAGCAGCCTTGGCCTTTTCGACGACGGCTGCAAAAGCGGCGGTGTCCTGGATAGCCATCTCGGACAGGCTCTTGCGGTTCATCTCGATGCCGGCCTTCTTGATGCCGTTCATGAAGGTGGAGTAGTTCATGCCGTAGGGAGCGACGGAAGCGCTGATACGGGTGATCCACAGGCGGCGGTAGTCACGCTT
>DVJG01000043.1 GCA_018710805.1 Candidatus Faecousia faecipullorum | reverse complement strand
TTGCAGAGGAAGGCACCCACGAGGAACTGCTGAACCTGGGCGGCGAATACGCAAAGCTCTTCCAGGTCCAGAGCCGCTACTATCAGGAAGGAGATACCCAGAATGGAAAGGAAAATTGACCGCAAACAGGCTGTATGGGATGAGATTCGCGGTCTCAAATTGATTGCAGAATATGTGCCGGGTCTGGTCCCTTCCACGTTTTTGAATTCTCTTGTGAAAGCCCTGAGCCCCTATGCCACCATTTGGCTCTCCGCCCAGCTTCTGGAAGAGCTGGCGGGACCCTGCCGGGCGAATATCCTCTGGAAGTGGGTTATTGCAACGCTGGCGGTGACGGCGGCACTTGGCATCGTGAATGCCCTGCTGAAACGGTGGAACGACACCGCTGGGGACCTGTACAACCCCAATAAAAAGCGTATTATCACGGACAAATTCTTCTCTATGGACTATGCCGATGTGGACGACCAGAAAATACGGGACCTGCGGGCCCAGATTTTCCAGAATGAGAATTTCATGGGCTACGGCTTGAACCGCTGCCTTGAGAATCTAGAAAACCTGGTTCAGTCTGTAGTGGGCATCCTCAGCGGCTTGGGCCTCACCGTGACGCTCTTTATCAGTCCTGTGGCGGACGCCAAATGGCGCATCCTCAACGGCTTCCTGCCTCCGCTGGCCCTGATGGCAATGATGGCCCTGACTATCTGGTTCGGTGCAGTCACTTCCCGCATTCTTATGCAGAAGCAAACCGAGATGAACGATTTGGGAACCCTGGGCAATCGTCTCTTTCACAAGCTGTTCAATATGTGCCCGGACGGCAAGCGGCGGCTGGACATCCGTACCTACAGCCAGGAGAAGATCATCCGGCCAACTATGGAGGAGTCTGCCTTTGTACCCGGCGGACCTTTTGACCGCCTTTATAAAGGCCCCTGGAGCATGCTTGCCTCCGCGGCCTCTGGAACCAGCGCCATTTTCACCGGCTGCGTGTACATCTTCGCCTGTCTGAAAGCCTGGGGTGGAGCTTTCGGCATTGGCTCCGTCACCCAGTATGTGGGCGCCGCCACGGCCTTGGCGGGGAATGTGGCCATGTTCCTGGAGACTGTGAACTTCATCTCCGCCAACGCCCCCTTTATGGAGGACACCTTCCGTCTTCTGGACACCCCCAACGCCATGTACCAGGGGAGCCTCACCACGGAAAAGCGCTCCGACCGGCAGTACCATGTGGAGTTCCGGGACGTGTCCTTTCGATACCCCGGAACCGAAAACTGGGCCCTGCGGCACGTAAACATGAAGTTCAAGGTTGGCAGCCGTCTGGCCATCGTAGGCGAAAACGGCAGCGGCAAGACCACCTTCATTAAGCTTCTGTGCCGCCTCTACGACCCTCAGGAGGGGCAGATTCTTCTCAACGGCATCGATATCCGCAAGTATAACTACCGGGACTACATGGACATTTTTTCTGTGGTGTTCCAGGACTTCCAGCTCCTGCCCCAGAGCCTGGGCGCGAATGTCGCAGGCAGCGGCAGTTATGACCGGGAGCGGGTCAAAAAAGCCCTGGTGGACGCAGGCTTTGAAGAGTGTATGAGCGCCATGCCCCAGGGGTTGGATACCCAGCTTTACAAAGACTTTGCAGAAAACGGCGTGGAGGTCTCCGGCGGCGAGGCCCAGAAGATCGCCATTGCCCGTGCCCTCTATAAGGACGCCCCCTTCATCATTCTGGACGAACCCACGGCTGCCCTGGACCCCATGGCAGAAGCTGAAATTTACGGGAAATTCAACGACATTGTCACGGATAAAACCGCCATTTACATCTCTCACCGCCTGTCTTCCTGTAAATTCTGCGATGAAATTGCAGTCTTTGACCAGGGACAGGTTGTCCAGCAGGGCACCCACGATGGCCTGGTGGAGGCAGAAGGAAAGTACCGGGAACTCTGGAATGCCCAGGCGCAGTATTATACCAAGTAAAGCCGTAAGAATGAAACCGCCCCAAGGCGTCCCTTCCCGGGGACAGCCTTGGGGGAGCCACCCTGGCTGGGGTGGCTTTTTCTCTTGCAAAGATTGGAAAAATGGTGTATAATAACCATAACTATGTGAATTTCCGGAATGGGCAGAAAGGGGGCGCTGGAATGCCGAAAAAGGTTCTGTTTGTTGCCACTGTGGTGAAGACCCACATTATGCAGTTTCATGTACCTTACCTCAAAATGTTTCAGGACATGGGCTGGGGGACGGCGGTTGCCGCGAAAAACGACTATGAAAACCCCGCCGACTGCGTCATTCCTTTCTGCGACGTCTACTACGACATCCCCTTCCAGCGGATTCCCTGGAAAAAAGGAAACCTTCGCGCCTACAAGATGCTGAAGGCTATTATTGAGGAAGGCAGCTACGATCTTATCCACTGCCACACGCCGGTGGGGTCCATTATTGCCCGCCTTGCCGCAATCGGCGCCCGGAAACGGGGGACGAAAGTCATCTATACCGCCCACGGCTTCCATTTTTTCAGCGGCGCCCCCGTACAGAACTGGCTTCTCTATTTTCCCATGGAGTGGCTGTGCGCCTTTTTTACCGATGTGCTTATCACCATCAATCGGGAGGATTACTATAGAGCAAAGCGCCTGATGCACCCGAAGCGCCTGGAATACGTTCCCGGCGTTGGCATTGACACGGAAAAGTTCTGCCACTCAGCGGAAAACCGTCTGGAAAAACGGAGAGAGCTGGGCTTTGAGGACGACGCATTTCTCATGCTCACCGTGGCGGAAATGACAAAAAATAAGAATCACATTATGGTGCTCAGGGCTATGGAAGGTCTGAAAAGCGCCCCGGAATTTGAAAAGCTCCACTACCTCATCGTAGGCCGGGGAGAAGAGTGGGAACACCTGAAAGAGGCTGCCCAAGCCATGGGCATAGAAAATCACGTCCACTTCCTGGGCTACCGCAGCGATGTACCGGAGCTTTACGGCAGCGCGGACCTCTTCGTCTTTGTGCCCTTCCGGGAAGGGCTGTCTGTGGCCTTGATGGAGGCCATGGGGAGCGGCCTGCCCATCCTCTGCACGAAAATCCGGGGAAACACCGACCTTATTGAAGACAACGTTTCCGGCAAATTTGTGGAAAACAATCCCAAAGCCCTCAGTGCAGCCATTGGGAGCCTTTGGCATGACGGCGAAAAACGGGAAGCCCTGGGCCGGGAGGCGCAGAGGAAAATTCAGGATTTCAGCGCCGAAAATGTCCATAAACGGATGAAAGATATCTACTTGAGCCTATAAAAAGGAGGGCATCTATGGCTGGCACGCTGATTGTCTCTCTGGATTTTGAGCTTTTTTGGGGCATGCTGGACGTGTGCCCGTTGGAAACCTACCGGGACCATGTTCTGGGAGGAAGAAAGGCCATTCCGGAACTTCTGGACCTCTTCACAAAATACGGCATCCACGCCACCTGGGCCGCCGTGGGCTTCCAGTTTGCGGAAAACTATGGGGATTTGCTGAGCTTTCTGCCAAAGGAGCGCCCTACCTACCAGAACCCCAACTTGGACCCCTATGGCTACGCTGAGAAGGCCGGAGACGGCGCCTGCTTCTACGCGCCGAATCTGATTCGCATGATTGCCGATACTCCCGGACAGGAGATCGGAAGCCATACCTTCTCCCACTACTACTGCCGGGAAAAGGGCCAGACGGTGGAGCAGTTTGCCGCCGACATGGCCGCAGCGAAACAAATCGCCGCAGCCAAGGGATACGACGTAAAATCCGTCATTCTCCCGAGAAACCAGTGCGAGCCTTCCTACACCAAAGTGCTCCGGAACCAGGGCTTCACCGCCTACCGGGACGAGGAAAACGACTGGATTCATGAAAAAATCGCCTTCCGCCCCTTAAAGCGTGCCCTGCGGCTTCTGGACGTGTACCTGCCCCTGACGGGTCAGGGAGGCTACATCCCCAAAAACGAGGACGGCATCTGGAATCTAACAGGCTCCCGGATGTACAAGCCCATTTTCCCCCAGCTGCAGTTCCTGGAGGGACTGAAACTTCACAGAATCAAGGCCCAAATGCGCCATGCGGCGAAAAAGGGGCTCACGTTCCACCTCTGGTGGCACCCCCACAACATCGGGGTCCGGACTGCGGAGCATCTGGCGCAGTTGGAGGAAATTTTCCGGTACTTCCGGAAAATGCAGGAACAATACGGAATGGAAAGCCAAAACATGGGCGAAATGGCCCGGAAGCTGGAGGCGCAGCCGTGAAAGTCATGCACGTTTTAAACTCCCGCATTTATTCCGGCGCGGAGAAGGTGGTCTGTCAGATCATAAATGACTTCCGGGGAGAAGCGGACATGGTCTACTGCAGCCCGGAAAGCGACATTGTCCGGGAAATGGTCATAGGACAGGGAATCACCTACCTGCCCATTTCCAAGCTGACCCCCAAAAATCTAAAGCCCGTTATCGAAGCGGAAAAGCCGGATCTGATTCACGCCCATGATATGCGCGCCGGATTTGTCTGCGCCCTCTGCTGCGGGGACATTCCCCTGATTTCCCATATCCACAACAACGCCTACGACGCCCGGGGCCTGAGCCCCAAGTCAGTGGCCTACCTGCTGGCAGGCTTCAAGGCAAAACACATCCTCTGGGTCTCCCGGAGCGCTTACGAAGGCTACCTCTTCCATAGGCTTTTCGCAAAAAAGAGCAGCGTCCTGTATAACATCATCGACGCCCAAGGGATTCAGGAAAAACTGGCCGCCGATGAAAATACCTATCCGCTTGACCTCATCTACCTGGGCCGCCTGACCTATCAGAAGGACCCCCAGCGGCTTGTGCGCCTGTGTGCCAAACTGAAGGAACAGATGCCGGATTTGAAAGCCGCCATTGTGGGCACCGGGGAGCTGGAAGAGGAGTGCAAGGCCCTCTGCAAGGACCTGGGTATCGAGGAAAACGTGCAGTTTCTGGGCTTCCAGAGCAATCCCATCAAAATGGTTCACGACAGCCGCGCCCTGATTCTGACCTCCCGGTGGGAGGGAACCCCCATGTGCGCCCTGGAAGCCATGGCCCTGGGAACCCCGGTGGTCAGCACACCCTCCGACGGTATGAAGGACCTCATTGAAAACGGCGTGGAAGGGTATCTGTGCGAAACCGATGAGGATTTTCTGGCGGCGCTTCTGAAGATCTTCCGGGAGCCCGATCACCGGGCTGCCCTTTCCCAGGCAGCAAAAGAGAAGTTCGCGAAAATCAATGACGCCCCGGCTTACAAGGCCGCCATTGGGGCGTGCTATGAGGGAAACAAATGAAAATTCTGCAAATCATTCCCTATTTCTGCTTCGGCGGCGCCGAGACCCTCTGCGAAAACCTGAGCTACGCCCTTCGGAACCAAGGCCATGACGTGGTGGTGGTAAGCCTCTACAACGAGCACACCCCAATCGCCCGGCGCGTGGAAGCAGCAGGGATAAAAATTCGGTATTTGAACAAAAAACTGGGGTTAGACCTGTCCATGGTGCCAAAGCTCAGAAGAATCTTCCGGGAGGAAAAACCCGACGTGGTCCACACCCATTTGGATGTTATCAAGTACGCCACGCTGGCGGCAAAGCTGGCAGGCGTTCCCAAATGCGTCCACACGGTCCACAACCTGGCGGAGAAGGAAGCGGAAGGCCGGGCCCAAAAAATCATTAACAGTACCTATTTTCGCCTTGGCTGGTCCACGCCTGTGGCCCTCAGCCCGGAGGTGGCGCAGTCCATCGGGGACTTTTACGGCCGGGATGAAAAAACCATTCCCATTATCGGCAACGGCATCGACCTTTCCGGCTGTCAGGTGAAGGATGACTACAGCCTGGGAAACACGGTGAACATCCTTCACGTGGGCCGCTTTCACCCCCAAAAGAACCACCCGGGACTTTTGCGGTCCTTCCGGGAGCTTCTGAAAACCCACGAAAACTGCATTTTGAACCTTTTGGGCGACGGAGACACCCGAAAGGACATGGAAGCCCTGGCACAGGAGCTGGGGATTTCCGAAAAAGTCCGCTTCTGCGGCGTACAAAGCAACGTATATCCCTATTTTCATGACGCAGATATATTCGTTCTGCCGTCTGACTATGAAGGAATGCCCATGACAATCATCGAGGCAATGGCCACGGGGCTTCCAATCGCAGCGACCGCCGTGGGCGGCGTACCGGATATGCTCACGGACGGTGATAGCGCCCTGCTGACAGCCTGTGACGAAGGGGCATTTACAGACGCCATGGCCCGTCTGATTGAGGACGGGGCGCTTCGGGAGCGTCTGGGCCGTCAGGCCCGGGCGGACAGCGTCCGATTCTCAGCGGAAGAAATGGCCCGGCATTACGTAGAAATTTACCATAATTCTTAAAGAAAGGGGGAAGTCCATGGAAAAACTGCTTCTTTCCGTTATTGTTCCGGCCTATAATATTGCGCCCTGGCTTCCCCGGTGCTTGGATTCCATTCTTGCTCAGACCTATGAGAATTTGGAACTCATTGTGGTAAACGACGGCTCCACGGATGGTACCGCCGCAGTGCTGCAGGAGTATGCACTGCACCATGAAAGGGTCACGGTGATTCGTCAGGAAAATCGCGGCGTGACCGCAGCGAGACTTCAGGGGCTTCGGGAAGCCAGGGGTGAATGGATTGGCTTCATTGACGGCGATGATGAAATAGACCCGGAGATGTACGCCCGCCTTTTGAAAAACGCTGCCAACCACCATGCGGATATCTCCCACTGCGGCCATCAGGTAATTTTCCCCGACGGACATATCCAGCTGGTCCACGGTACGGGGACGCTTCTGGAACAGGACCGCAGAGAGGGACTGAAGGCCCTGCTGGACGGCGGGAAAGTCGACGGGAGTCTCTGCAGCAAGGTTTTTCGCCGGAGGCTCTTTGACGGGATTGAGGACTGGATGGACCCCGCCATCCGAAACAACGAAGACCTTCTCATGAACTATCACCTTTTCTCCCGGGCCGGGAAAACGGT
>DVJG01000004.1 GCA_018710805.1 Candidatus Faecousia faecipullorum | reverse complement strand
GGCGGCGGATGAGCTGCTCAATATCTGCGGCATCACTGCGTCCTTCGTCCTGTATCCGGACGGAGACCAGGTCATTATTTCGGCCAGAAGCATCGGCTCTGCCAATGTCCAGGTGATTCTGGAAAAACTGGGCGGCGGCGGCAATGCGGCCACCGCAGGCGCCCAGATCAAGGGCACCACGGTCAAGGAAACCCTGGACAAGCTGGTGGAATCCATCGACCAATTCTACGAGGGCTGAGGCCCCAATGTAAAGGAGTAAGAACTATGAAAGTGATTTTAATGCAGGACGTCAAGGGCAAGGGAAAAAAGGGTCAGCTGCTGGAGATTTCCGACGGCTACGCACGGAATTTCCTCCTGCCCCGGAAACTGGCCATTGAGGCCACCCCTGACGCAATCAACACCATGCGTATGAACGACAAGGCCACCCAGGAGCGCATCGCCCGGGAGAAGGCGGAAGCGCTGGCTACTGCCAAAGTCCTCAGAGAGATGACCGTTACCGTCACCGCCAAGGGCGGCGGCGCAGGCCGTCTTTTCGGCTCTGTGACCAACCAGGAAATTTCCGATGCGCTTTCCAAGCAGGGCATCAAGCTGGACAAGCGGAAGATCGTGATTGCCGACCCCATCAAGAGCGTGGGCACCTATACCGTCACCTGTAAGCTGGGCTACGAAATTACGGCGCCTCTGACCGTGAAAATTGAGGAAGCGTAAGCCTTTTTTAGTCCAAAAGAAAGGAGTGAGTGAATATGGATGAGGAGCTTTTGGCCCGACAGCAGCCCCAGTCTCTGGAAGCAGAGCAGGCGGTTTTGGGCTCTATCCTCATTGACAGTCGGTGCATCACCGACGTGGTGGGACTTCTGACTCCCGAGGACTTTTACCTTCAGCAGAACCGGGAGATCTACGAGACCATCTACACCATGTTCAACTACTCCCAGACCATCGACCCGGTGACGGTGCTGGATAAGCTCAAGGAGCTGGGGTTCTACCATGATAACTCCCGGGACTATATCCTGCAGCTCATGGAGATTACCCCCACCGCAGCCAACGTGGTCCGCTATGCAAACATCGTCCGGGACAAGGCCATGCTCAGAGGGCTCAATCAGGCCGCTGCGGACATTACGGAAATGGTCTCCGAAGAGGTGGGCACCCCGGCGGAGATGCTGGAATCCGCGGAAAAGAAGATATACGCCCTGCGTAAGGGCGAGCGGGGGGACAGCCTGGAGCACATTGGCACCACCCTGCACCGGGTCTTTGACCGCCTGACGGAGCTGGCACAGTCCGACTCCCTCATTCCGGGCCTGTCCACAGGTCTGCGGGACCTGGACACCAAAATTAACGGCCTGAATAAATCGGACCTTCTTCTGGTGGCCGCCCGCCCCGCCATGGGCAAATCCGCCTTTGCACTGAACATGGGTGTGAACGTGGCGAAAAAGTACAAAAAAACCGTGGCCATTTTCAACCTGGAAATGTCCAGAGAACAGCTGGCCATGCGCCTGCTCTCGTCAGAGAGCTTTGTGGAGCTGCAGAAGCTGGCTACGGGTAAGCTCAGCGAAGAGGAGTGGACCAAGCTGTGCATGGCCTCGGCTGCCCTCAGCCAGACGGATATCCGCATCGACGATAACCCCTCTGTCACGGTGGCGGATATCAACGCCAAGTGCCGCCGCCTGGACAACCTGGGCCTCGTCATCATCGACTACTTACAGCTGATGCAGGGCTCCGGCTACGGAAAGAACAACGACAACCGTGTGGTGGTTGTGGGTGAAATTTCCCGTTCGCTGAAGATTATGGCGAAGGAACTGAATGTTCCCGTCATTTGTCTCAGCCAGCTGAGCCGTGCGGTGGAAAGCCGCTCCGACAAGCGGCCCATTTTGTCGGATCTTCGGGAATCCGGCGCCATTGAGCAGGACGCGGACAGCGTCATGTTCCTGTACCGGGACGAATACTACAACGAAAACACCGAGGATAAGGGCGTGGCCGAGTGCATTGTGGCGAAAAACCGCCACGGTGAAACCGGAGCCGTGAAGCTCCAGTGGATTGGCCAGTACCAGACCTTCACCGACCGGGAGTGGAAGCATGCAGAATAAACTGCTGGCCTTTCTCCGGGAATACCGCATGACAGAGCCGGGAGATACGGTGATTTGCGCCGTCTCCGGCGGAACGGATTCCGTCGCCCTTCTCTTTGCCCTTTACCTCCTAAAGGACAAGCTGGGCATCCATTTGGAAGCCGTCCACTTTAACCACCATCTCCGGGGAGCAGAATCGGACCGGGATGAAGATTTCGTCCGGGAACTCTGTGATCGGTACGACATTCCCCTTCACGTAGGCTCCGGAAGGGTGGTCCCCGGCAAAAAGGGCCTGGAAGCCGCCGCCAGAGAAGCGCGGTATGCCTACTTTTCGACGCTCTCCGGCAAAATTGCCACGGCCCATACGGCTGACGATAACGCAGAGACGGTGCTTCTCCACCTGATACGCGGCACGGGCCTCAAAGGCCTTGGGGGCATTGCTCCCATACGGGGGAACCTGATAAGGCCGATGCTCCGGGTTACCCGGCAGGAAAACGAACGCTTTCTTGAAACCTGGAACCTGCCCCATATGGAGGACAGCACCAATGCTTCCAACCAATTTCTTAGAAACCGCATCCGGCACAGCGTAATGCCCCTTTTGGCAGGGGAGAATCCCAGAATCGGGGAAAACCTTTCCCAATTGGCCCTGGGCCTGCGGGAGGATGAAAGCTTTATTGCCGGGCAGGCGCAGTACAAAACCCTCCCCCCGGTGGAAGAACTCAAAACCCTTTCGCCTGCCATCCGCAGGCGGATGCTTGCCCGGTTTTTGCAGGATTCCGGCGTCCGGGAGCCGGAGGATATCCACATCTCCCAGGCGGAGCGCCTGCTCTGGTCCCCTAAACCCTCGGCAAAGGTGCGCTT
>DVJG01000042.1 GCA_018710805.1 Candidatus Faecousia faecipullorum | reverse complement strand
TACGGCATGACCGAGGACCAGATGGCAGGTTCCATCATGCGCCTGCAAAAGCTGGGGGTCAAGCACTTCGGCATCCACGCCTTCCTGGCCTCCAACACCACCACCAACGAATACTACCCCGAGCTTGCCAGTCAGCTCTTCCAGCTTGCCGTTCGCCTGCACAACGCCACCGGCGCCCACATTTCCTTCATCAATCTCTCCGGCGGCATCGGCGTGGACTATCGTCCGGAGCAGCCGGCCTGCGATATCCAGGTCATCGGCGACGGCGTCCGGAAGAAGTACCAGGAGATCCTCACGCCTGCAGGAATGGGAGATATTGCCATTTTCACGGAGCTGGGCCGCTATATGCTGGCGCCCTATGGCCACCTGATCTCCACGGTGCTGCACCTGAAGCACATCTATCGGGAATACGTGGGCCTGGACGCCTGCGCCGCCAACCTCATGCGGCCTGCCATGTACGGCGCCTATCACCACATCACGGTACTGGGAAAAGAAGATAAAATCCTGGACCACGTCTATGACGTCACCGGCGGTCTCTGCGAAAACAACGACAAGTTCGCCATTCAGCGGAGCCTTCCCGGCATTGAGGTGGGAGACATTGTGGCCATCCACGACACCGGCGCCCACGGCTTCTCCATGGGCTACAACTACAACGGCAAACTCCGCTCCGCCGAGGTGCTTCTCCACCCCGACGGCTCCTTCCAGCTCATCCGCCGGGCAGAGACCCCCAGAGACTACTTCGCAACATTTGACTGCTCCGAGTTCCAGTTCCAGGATTGATGTGCATTCTGCACAAAAATCAGCCTTCATTATTTCCCTTTACGCGAAAAAATAACGATAAAATTTCATACTTTTCCCGCCTCGGTATGCTATAATACAGATAGTGGACGGGACCATAAAAAGGTCCCTGCCGAGAGGAGACACTATGAACAGTATCTTATTTTTCCTGACACCAAAGGCTATGTGCACCTATCTGTATGATGACTATACCATCCGCCAGGCCCTGGAAAAAATGGAAGGCGCCGGGTATTCCGCCATTCCCATCTTAAATCGCCGGGGCGAATATCGGGGCACCCTGACGGAAGGCGACCTTCTGTGGGCCCTCAAAAATCTGTGTTACTTAGATCTGCGCCAGGCCGAAGCCCGGCGGCTCGTGGAAGTTCCCCGCCGGAAGGACTATGTGCCTGTGCGGATTACCGCCTCCATGCACGATCTGGTTTCCCGGGCCTCGGGGCAGAATTTCGTTCCCGTGGTGGATGACTATGGCTCTTTTATCGGCATCATCACAAGAAAAGCCATCATTCAGTACTGCTGCGAACAGCTTTTCCCGGAAGACTGATTGGGCAAATCACATACGAAGCCCCCGTTTCCAGACTGGAAACGGGGGCTTTTTTATGGTGTCAGCGGCTCTTTTAGGTACTGTTCCCAGGGGAAAACCTCCGGGGATTTTTTCAGGCCATAGGCCCCGCGGATGCCCTGGCAGAGAAGCGTAAGCTTTCCCTGCAGCCCGGGGGCTTTGAAAAGCTCTGCCCCGCCGGGGAGCATGGCCCTGGCAAAGACTCTCGCCTGGTCTTCCCGGGAGGAGGTTGTGGATTCTTCATCCAGGAAAGCCTGGGTTTCGCCGGTTAAGTACGCTTCCGGCACGGCTTCACCGTATTGGAAGGGCTGGGGATTTTCCTCATCCCACCGGTAGAGGGCGGTGCTCTTGCTTAAAATGCGGGTTTCCATAACGTGATACAGCTCCCGGTGCAGGGCTTCCGGAAGGTCCGGCCCAGCAGGGAGGAACACATAGGCCTGCATTTCCTCCATGGACTGCAATCCCGGAAGGGACTTGCCGCCCTCGGTGACGCTTCGCACCAGGCAGATGGTCAGCCCGGAAAAATGGGAGACGGTCTGCTCCAAAACCGTGGCCGGGTACCGGGACAGCTCCTCATCCAGAATGTCCAGCTCCCGGCGGAGCACTGGCACCAGGTACTCCTCTTCCAGCTTGACGTCCTGGGGCTTTGCCGCCAGGGCATCCTTCCACAGCAGAATATTCACTCCGTATTTGCTTCCCAGTTCCTGGGCGCGGACCCGGCACGCTTCCAGCCCGCCAAGGTCCGGATTGGACGCGGAATAATAGGGGCCTGTGTAGACCGTCTCGTCCCCTGTGGCCAGGCTTTCCGCGGTGGTTTCCCAGCGATAAATGACTTCACAGCCATAGTCTTCATCCATGCGGAGAATGTACACGTTGCCGCTGCCGTCGGCCTCCACCGCTATGGGCAGGTTCTCACCGGAAAGCTCCAGCCGGGACACCCGAAGTCCGGTTTCCAGGTCGTAGTAGTCCATTTGAAGCCGTCCCTCCGCCGCCCGGGATGTGACCACGCCGTTTCTCGGCCGCAGATAGAACACATCCTCCGGGAACTCCGCCGGAGAGAGAATGTACTTTTCACCTTCCCCCCGTCCGAAAATCAGGGTTTTCGTGTTTCCGGCTGGAACTGCCCCGAAGAAACGGTCGGCATCGGTGGAAAGGACCGGTGCCCCGGGAATTTCATAGAGGAGCCGCCCGTCCTGGGCGGAAAAAAG
>DVJG01000041.1 GCA_018710805.1 Candidatus Faecousia faecipullorum | reverse complement strand
GCCCGGTAGGAGATCAGCAAGGCTCCCACCTGGCACAGCCGCAGATTGAATTCCGGCAGCACGTCCAAAAGGGCAGGGTTTTGGACCCGGTCCTTTAATATCCGGCTTTTCTGGTCCAGAATCCGGTTGTATTCCCCAAGGGCCCCGTCGTAATTGGGCCTGAGTTGACATAATACACTGTCTCCGAACCGCCGCCGCTGGGCCGCTCCGGCTTTCAGGACCAGCAGGTCCTCAGGGCAGAACAGCACCGTAGGCAAAACCCCGGAAATTTCCTCCAGGGACTTTTTTCTGGAACCGTTTCGGAACATCTGCCGGGGCCGGGGGCCGGAAAACAGGAGAAAGCGGAGGCTCTGCTGCCGCTCCTGGGCGAAGACCTCCCCGGAGAGCTCTGCAAAATCCGCATGAAAGAAAACCATTTCGGCGGTTTTCTGGGCCCGGAAGCTCTTTCCGCTGCCAAGATAGCAGATGGCTTCCAGCAAATTGGTTTTTCCCTGGGCGTTGTCTCCCACAATGAGGTTCACCCCGGGGTCGAAGCGGAACTGCGCTTCCCGGTAATTGCGGAAATGGCGCAGGTAGAGGCTTTCAAGATTCATGAACGGGCGGTGATCTCGTAGGAAGCGCCCCGATAGGAGAAGGTATCTCCGGGACGGAGCTTTTTGCCCCGCATTTGGCAGACCTCGCCGTTTACCTTCACCTGGCCCTCCTGAATCCGGACCTTGGCTTCGCCGCCGGATTCCACGCAGTTACTGAGCTTCATGGCGTCCTGGAGCTTAATGTATTCCGTGTCAATGGGAAGGGAATTTGCTTTAACTTTTACTGTCACTTTCATAGGGCTGCTCCAATCAGGCGTTTTTGATGCGGACGGGGAGCACCATATAGGAAAAGTCGTGCTTGTCATCCACAGGGGTCAGGACAATGGGGGAAAGGCCGTTGGTCAGCTCCAGGGTCACCTCGTCGCTGGGGACGGCCCGAAGGGCATCGGCCAGGTAGCGGACGTTGAAGCCGATTTCCAGCTCCTTGCCGTCTCCGGCAAAGGAGCAGCGGTCCTCGGCCACGCCGATGGTGGTCTGGGTCTTCATGCGCAGCTCCTGGTTGCCGAAGACGCAGCGAATGGGGCTCTTGTACTTTTCGGAGACAATCAGGCCCACCCGGTCCACGGAAGAGCTCAGGTCGGAAACGGAGGCCACCAGCTTAATGGGACAGTTGGCAGGCACCACCTGACGCCAGTTCAGGAATTCCCCGTCCAGAAGCCGGCACACCAGGGTGGCCTTTCCCATCTGGAAGAGAATGTGCTTGGGTCCCAGGGTGAAGCTGGCCTCGTCCTCGGAATCCGTGACGATTTTCTCCACTTCCTTGAGGCTCGCAGAGGGCACCACGAAGTTCATCTCCCGTCCGGTGCCGTTCTGGGGGTGGTAGGTCCGCCGGGCCAGCCGGAAGCCGTCCACAGCCACGGCGGTGATGTCCGTATCCGTGACCTCGAATTTAACGCCGGTGTGAATGGGGCGGCTCTGATTTTCGGACACGGCAAAAATGGTGCCGGAGATCAGCTCCTTGAGACGGCACTGGGGAATGGGCACAGGGCGGCCGGAATTCACGTCAGGCAGGTCCGGATAGTCCTCGGCGCTTTCGGCGGAAATGGTGAAGGATGCCTGTCCGGCCCGGATGGAAACCTGGAAGTTCCCGTCCACCACCACCGTAACAGGTCCCTCGGGGAGCCGGCGGACAATGTCGCTGAACAGACGGGCAGGCAGAATGCACTCGCCGGGGTCCGAGACCTCTGCGGGAATGTCATAGGTAATGGCAGTCTCCATATTGTAGCCCGTGAGGCTCAGGTCCATTCCGGCCTTGCAGAGGATGCCCTCGATGACGCTGAGGCTGGACTTCTGGGCCACGGTCCTGCCTGCGATGTTCAGTCCCGTTACCAGCATATTTTTTTCACAGGTAAAACGCATAGGGAACTTCCTTTCTTATTATAGGATGATAGATATCTATGATTTTCAGAAGTTAAGGTAGTAATCGAAGCCGTAGTAGAAACTTATGTGGAAAAGTGGGATTTGCCTTAGAGGGGAGCGGGTTTTTTCTCCACAGGCAGGTGTGCGGTTTTCCCCTTTTTTCAACAGGGGATGTGGAGAAGAAAATGGAAGCCGAATTATCCACAGAAAAGATTTCCACATTCCACATCCCCTGTGGAGAAAATTTAGGGTACAATGGGGCCATGTATAAAGGCGCATTTTTTGCCGGGGCTTACAGACAGGAGTTAATGTTGGCGGTAATGTCCCGGATGTTGTTCTGCATGGCAGTATCCCCGTTTTTGAGGGCAACTTCGACTTTTCGGATGGCGTACAATACGGTGGAGTGGTCCCGGGAGAATTCCTTGCCGATGTCGGGCAGGGAGAAGTTGGTGAGCTTGCGGATGAGGTACATGGCCACCTGTCTGGCTTCCGCGGTGCCCTTGTTTTTCTGGGTGCCCCGGAGCACGCTTTCGTCCACGTTGTAGAATTTGCAGACCTGGCTGATAATAAGGGGCGGCGTGGGCAGGGCGTTGCCTTCGCTTTTGAACATATCGTCAATGGCCCGGGATACGTTGGGCAGGTCCAGGGGCATATTGTTCAGGTCCCGATAGGCCAGGATTTTCTTCACGGTGCCCTCGATCTGACGGACGTTGGAGGTGATGTTCACGGCGATGTAGTTGCACACCTCGTCGTCCAGACTGAGGCCCAGCTGCTTGGCCTTGTTTTTGATAATGGCCATTCTGGTCTCGTAGTCCGGAGGGTTAATGTCTGCAATCAGGCCCCAGAGGAACCGGCTGCGAAGCCGCTCTTCCAGGGTGAGCATATCGTCGGGCTTCCGGTCGGAGGTCAGGACAATCTGCTTGTGCTCTTCGTAGAGCTTGTTGAAGGTATGGAAGAACTCCTCCTGGGTGCTTTCCTTTCCGGCGATGAACTGGATATCATCCACCAGGAACAGGTCTGCCTCCCGGTATTTGGAGCGGAATTCGATGTTTTTACCGTTTTTGATGGCGTCGATCAGCTCATTGGTGAACTGGTCGCCTTTGATATAGACAATGTTGGCGTTGGGATTTTCCTTGCGGATGCCGTTGGCAATGGCGTAGAGAAGATGGGTCTTGCCCACGCCGGGGGGGCCGTAGATAAAAAGGGGATTGTAGACCTGGCCCGGGGTCTTGCTGACGGCAATGGCTGCGGAATGGGCAAAGCGGTTGGAAGGTCCCACCACGAAATTTTCAAAGGTGAACTGGGGATTGAAGTCCATGGACACCGGGGATTTGCCTTTGCTTTTGCGAAGGGCCATTTCCTCGTCGCCGAAAACCAGGAGCTTCGCGTCGGAACCAAAAATCTCCTTCAGGGCGTCCTGAATGTAGTCGGTGCAGCGCTTGCGGATAATATCCCTGCGGAAATCCGAGGGGGAATAGAGAATGAGGTTGCTTTCGTTGAGCTCCACGACCTCGGCATCGTCGAACCAGGCCGACACCGTAACGGCGCCCAGACGCTCCTCCATATGGCTCAGGACCTTGGCCCAGACATAGGCGGATGAATACATATGGCGGCTCCTTTCTTTTTTCTGTTTGTCCCGGAGAAAGGCGTAAAGACCGTGGTTCCGGGCATAATCTATCACACTAAATTTTATCATATTTCACCAGAAAACTCAAGGGTATTTTGGTTAACTTCTCAGTATTTCCTGTAGATTTTTACTGAAAATCAGGGCTCTTTTTTTCCCAATCCGCAGAGGGCGGAAGGCGGTGATTTTTTCCCCGGAGGGGCTTATCCACAAGTGATAGGTTTTTGTCAGAAAGGGGCAGAAAAATTCGTTAAAACCGCTCCTTGACCCCATGAAAAACCTATGCTAGAATGATGGAAATTCCAAAAGGGATTTTCCATCAGCAAATTGGAGGATTCTAAAATGCGGACAACTAAGAAGGTCTGGACCTATTTTGCCATCGGACTGCTGGCTCTGATTGCCGCCGTGAACTACGAGCTTTTTGTCTTTCCCAACCAGTTCGCTCCGGCGGGTCTCAACGGCATCTGCACCATGATCCAGTACCTCAGCGGCATCAGCGTGGGCTATCTGAGCCTGCTTATCAACGTGCCTCTGGCCCTGTGGTGCTTCTTCGACGTGAGCCGTCCCCTGGCCATCCGGAGCATGGTCTATGTGGTCACCTTCTCCGTGGGACTTCTGATTTTAGAGAACATCGATATCACCGCCTTTGCCTACTCTACGGAAAATGGCACCTCAAAAATTCTGGGGCCCATGGTGGCCGGTGTCATCCAGGGCTTTGTCTACTCCGTGCTGGTGAAGGCCAGCGCCTACACCGGGGGTACGGATTTCATCTCCGCCGCCATTCACAAGCATCATCCGGACCGTCCCTTCTTCGGCATGAGCTTCATCATCAACGCCGCCATTGCCATCTGCAGCTACTTTGTCTACGGCTACCAGATGGAGCCTGTGATTTTGTGCATTCTCTACACCTTCATGTCCACCACCGTGGGAGACCGGCTCATGAAGTCCGGCCGGGAGGCCATCTCCTTTGAGATCATCACCGACCACCCCACGGAAGTTTCCAAGGAGCTCATCGAAAAGCTCCACCACACCACCACCATGATTCCCGCCAAGGGAATGTACAAGGGCAAGGAGACCAGCGTGCTTCTGTGCGTGGTCAACAAGACCCAGGAGGCCTCTGTGACCCGGATCGTCCGCAACTACCCCCACACCTTCGCCATTGTCCACCCGGTCAGCGAAATTCTCGGAAACTTCAAGCATTTGGATTCCGATGGCAAGAAAGTCCCCGAGGTGCTGGATTCCGGCGACGGTCAGACCCTGTAATGGTCCAATGAGGGTCCGGGAATACTTTACCACCTTTTTCCCCATAGGTCTGTCGGAGATTATTCGACAGAGAAAAAAAGTCAAAATCGGATTCATCCGCTCAAACTATATAAAAATCAGGAGGAAAACAAATGGCATACTACTATTCGGAACCCAGCCACACCTTCAGCGAGTATCTGCTCATTCCGGGATATACGTCTGAGGAGTGCATTCCCGACAATGTGAGTCTCAAAACCCCTCTGGTCAAGTACCGCAAGGGCTTTGAGGAACCCGCCATTTCCCTGAACGTGCCTCTGACCTCCGCCGTCATGCAGTCCGTCTCCAACGACACCCTGGCCATCGCCCTGGCAAAGGAGGGCGGCATCAGCTTTATTTTCGGCTCCCAGACCATTGAGAGCCAGGCCGCCATGGTGGCAAAGGTCAAGGGCTACAAGGCAGGCTTTGTCACCTCCGCCTCCAACCTGACCCCCGACGCCACCCTTTCCGACGTGCTGGCCCTGAAAGAGAAGAACGGCTTCTCCACCATTGCGGTCACCGAAGACGGCACCTGCAACGGTAAGCTCCTGGGCATTGTCACCAGCCGGGACTATCGTGTCTCCCGGATGGAGCCCTCCGTGAAGGTCACGGAGTTCATGACCCCCCGCAGTAAGCTCATCACCGCTCCCAAGGCCACCACGCTGAAGGAGGCCAACGACATTATCTGGGAGCACAAGCTCAACTCCCTGCCCATTGTGGACGACGATGACCACCTGATGTACTTCGTCTTCCGGAAGGACTACACCTCCCACAAGGAAAGCCCTCTGGAACTGCTGGACGACAAGAAGCGCTACCTGGTAGGTGCCGGCATCAACTCCCGGGACTACGCCCAGAGAATTCCCGCCCTGCTGGAAGCGGGAGCGGACGTGCTGGTCATTGACTCCTCCGAGGGCTATACCTGTTGGCAGGCCAAGACCATTGCCTGGGTCCGGGAGCACTACGGCGACAAGGTGAAGATCGGCGCAGGCAACGTGGTTGATAAGGACGGCTTCCGGTTCCTGGCCGAGGCCGGCGCGGACTTCGTGAAGGTGGGCATCGGCGGCGGCTCCATCTGCATCACCCGGGAGACCAAGGGCATCGGCCGGGGTCAGGCAACGGCCCTGATTGAGGTTGCCGCAGCCCGGGACCAGTACTTCAAGGAGACCGGCATTTATGTGCCCATCTGCTCCGACGGCGGCATTGTCCACGACTACCACATGACCCTGGCTCTAGCCATGGGTGCGGACTTCCTGATGCTGGGCCGCTACTTCGCCCGGTTCGACGAGTCCCCCACCAATAAGATTATGGTAAACGGCGCTTATATGAAGGAGTACTGGGGCGAAGGCTCCAACCGGGCCCGGAACTGGCAGCGCTACGACCTGGGCGGCGCCGCCAAGCTGAGCTTCGAGGAAGGCGTTGATTCCTACGTCACCTACGCAGGCGCTCTCCACGACAACGTGGAAGCCTCCATGTACAAGGTCAAGTCCACCATGTGCAACGTTGGCGTAATCAACATCCCGGACCTCCAGCGGGATGCCAAGCTGACCCTGGTGTCCAGCGTGTCCATTGTGGAAGGCGGCGCCCATGACGTCACCCTCCGCTCTGCCACCGGAGGAAAGTAAAAAGAAAAAGGGAGAGGCTTGCCTCTCCCTTTTGTTATGAAAACGTAACCCTCAAAAGAGCGCAAAACACCTCCCACCTTTCGGCAGGCCGCTTGCGCTATGAAATAGCGCACTCAGGCAGAGCTTGGTATGGCATCAGGTTCCCACCCAAGTGATTTCAGTCGTTTAAGGTAACTGTTTATCTTTCTGTCACGGTTAAAGGCATCGTAGTAGTCAGAACCAAGGTCATGGAAAGCAGTCTTGTTTTTAAGAATGTGGTATATAGCGATCAGCATGGAATGAGCAACTGCAAGTGTGGCTCGATTCTTTCCACGTCTGGCGGCGATTCGCTGGTACTGTACCGAGAAATAAGAACTCTTTACGGTTTTTGCAGACTTTGCACATTGTGTCAGAATTGTTTTGAGCGCCTTATTTCCTTTCGTCGTCTTACCATGTTTTCGTCTGCCTGCACTCTGGTAGTTACCGGGGCAGACACCAGCCCAGGAACAAAGATGTGCCGCACTGGGGAATCTGCTCATGTCCGTTCCAATTTCAGCCAGAATCACCTCAGCACTACGTCTGGCAATACCTGGAATTTCATCTATCGCTTCGATTGCTGCTACATATTCCGTCATGTATTCCTGCACCAGCTTATCCAATTCACTAATCCGACGGTTCAAATCATCGATATGGTCGATGATCTGTGCCAGCAGTTTTCTCTGCAACGGAGTCGTAATTCCTTCGATTGAAGCAACGATTTGATCCAGCTTTGGACGCATCCGGCCGTGCACCAGCTTGGATACTTCCTCACTATCCGGAATGTCATCGTCAATGATCCGCTGAAGAAGTTTGCGGGCGCTCTTGCCTGTGATATCCTTCACCACGGAATCCAGTTTGATATTTGCACCTTCCAGAATCTTTTGCAGACGGTTTACTTCCCGGCAGCGTTCCTCAGTCAGACTTTTGCGGTAGCGTGTAATTTCGCGCAGTTCCCGCTGTTCCCGGCCTGGAATATAACTGGCTTTCAGCAGACCATGACGCAGCAAATCCGCAATCCATTCTGCATCCTTTACATCGGTCTTACGTCCTGGCAACGCTTTCATGTGAGCAGCATTCACAATGATAGCATTCAAATCCATTAACTCGAACAAATTGTACAGTGGTTTCCAAAATACGCCTGTGCTCTCCATGGCTATCATCTCACAGCCTGATTCTGTGAGCCAATTTGCCAGGGATTTAATTTCGCTTGTAGTTGTGCCGAACTCCCGCAGTTCCTGCCCTCCGCCATTGACCAAGCAGGCTACGATGACTTTCTTATGCACATCAATCCCACAACAACACCGATAGACAACTTCCATAACACTACACTCCTTATAAAAGTTGTCACGGCGCACTCTCCTAAAAGCAATTATTTTGCTATACGTCCTTGATGCCATTAGGCTGGAACAATTTGTGGTTCAACAGGAGAGCAAAACCAGTTTTGCGCGCGCGCTCGTAGCAGCAAAAAAGGCCGATCTTATGCCGTGCATATTTATTTTACCATACGCAGCAGGTTATTGCACTTCGTTTTCATTCATCGTGGTGCAAGAATGTAATGCTGCATGAAGTTTTG
>DVJG01000040.1 GCA_018710805.1 Candidatus Faecousia faecipullorum | reverse complement strand
ATTAAGGAGGATAAATTTAATGAAGCATTTACAAAAGCTGGGCAAAGCATTGATGCTGCCCGTGGCCGTGCTTCCCATCTGTGGCATTCTGATGGGCCTCGGCTATGCCTTCGCACCCGCTGTTATGGGTGCTGCTGGTCCTACCGAGGGCTTCCGGTACGTTCTCGGCTTCTTCCTGATCAAGGCCGGTGGTGCCCTGATCGACAACATGGCCATTCTGTTCGCCATTGGTGTTGCTGTGGGCCTCGCTGAAGAGAACGACGGTACTGCCGGTCTGGCTGGCCTGGTCTCCTGGCTGATGATCACCAACCTGCTGAGCGTCGGTGTCGTGGGCACCATTGCTCCGGGCATGATCGCCAACAAGACCAATGAAGTGGCCTTCTCCAAGATCCAGAACCCCTTCATCGGCATCCTGGCCGGTGTCATCGGCGGCCTGCTCTACAATAAGTTCAAGAGCACCAAGCTTCCCGATGTGCTGGCTTTCTTCTCCGGCAAGCGCTCTGTCGCCATCGTCACCGGTCTCGTGTCCATTGCTGTTTCCGCTGTCCTGCTGTTCGTGTGGCCCGTGATCTTCGGCGCTCTGGTTGCACTGGGCAACGGCATTAAGGGCCTGGGCGCTGTGGGCGCTGGTATCTACGCATTCCTGAACCGTCTGCTGATCCCCTTCGGCCTGCACCACGCTCTGAACAACGTGTTCTGGTTCGATACCATCGGCATGGGCGACCTGACCGCTTACTGGAACGCCCTGGTCCAGGGTGACACTATGGCCAACGGCACCGTCATCGACTGGTCCGTCGGTATGTACATGGCAGGCTTCTTCCCCTGCATGATGTTCGGTATCCCCGGCGCTGCTCTGGCTATGATCCAGACCGCCAAGACTGCCAAGCGGAAGGTCGCCATCGGTCTGGTCGGCTCCGCCGCCCTCTGCGCCTTCATCTGCGGCGTCACCGAACCCTTCGAGTTCGCATTCATGTTCCTGGCATTCCCCCTGTACGTTGTGTACTCCCTGCTGTACGGCATCTTTGTCACCATCACCGTGGCCCTTGGCTTCCGCGCAGGCTTCTGCTTCTCCGCTGGTGCCACTGACCTGTTCTTCTCCTACTCTCTGCCCGCAGCTGCCAAGACCTTGCTGATCCTGCCCATGGGCCTGGCTGCTTTCGTGGTGTTCTACCTGGTGTTCCTGTTCGCCATCAAGAAGTGGGACCTCAAGACCCCCGGCCGTGAAGACGACCAGGAGGGCGAGCTCCAGATCGAGCTGGCTAACAATGATTTCACCGCCATGGCTGAGATCATCCTCGAGGGTGTCGGCGGCAAGGAAAACCTCGCCTCCATCGACCACTGTATCACCCGTCTGCGTCTGGAAGTGAAGGACCGCCTGCTGGTTGACGAGAAGAAGATTAAGTCCTCCGGTGCCGCTGGCGTTATCCGTCCGGGCAAGACCTCTGTCCAGGTCATCATCGGACCCAAGGTCCAGTTCGTCTACGACGAGTTCAAGAAACTGGCAAAGTAATTGCGCTCTGCGGCCCACACAGCAAGCGCAAACCGCCCATAGGTCCCTCGGGGCCTATGGGCGGTCTTCAGGCTGTCAGAAACCTCAAAGGGTTCCCGATAGGGTTTTGCGTCTTTCAAAAAAGGCGCAGCATTATAAAATGAAGCCGTCCATGGGTAGAAAAATCCCTTGGGCGGTCTTTTTATGCTTGCGGGGAAAATTCCCAGGGGAGGAGCCTGTTTGGCAGTGTGCCGGGGTATCAATATATACAGGAAATTTGCATATAACAAGAAATATACAAATCCTTTGCAAATGGATTGACAATTTCCGACGAATGTGCTACCATAGTGCCGTCTCAACTTGGAAAGAGTCTTTCCGAAGCAGGATACCGACCGCCGGAAGGTTTTCCGGCTAAGGCCATACGGACAGCCGGGTCGAATGCCGATGATCGCATTTGCGATTGGCAACTTCTGTTGCCTTATTGATTGAGTTAAAAGCTCAGTTTTATAAGTTGGTTACTATAAACCATAGCCTCGCGGCAAAACTTGTGAAATGGTCAATAAGAGTGGTAAGAGGAATCTTTGCTAGGACGGCCCGCCGAAACGCGGCCCCGGACGACTCTAAACTCCATTGGGATTCGGCGAAAAACCTTGGAAGGCAATGCACCCCCTTTTGGGTGCCTCTGTCCCGAAAAAGGACTGTCGAATTTTGGAAACACAAGTGGTATGCCGCTTATGCGGCGTACCACTTTTTTCATTATAAGGAGACATGGGTATGGATAAGATCATTGAGCTCAAAAATATCACAAAGGCCTTTGACGGAGAGACGGTTCTGGACGGCATCAACCTGTATATCTGTGACAACGAGTTTATCACCCTTCTGGGCCCCTCGGGCTGCGGAAAGACAACGCTCCTTCGCATCATCGGCGGCTTTGCCCAGCCGGACAGCGGCGACGTGATTTTTATGGGAAAGCAGATCAACGATTTGCCCCCCCACAAGCGGAACGTCAACACGGTTTTCCAGAAATACGCCTTGTTCCCACACCTCAATGTCTATGAAAACGTAGCTTTCCCCCTGCGGGAAAAGAAGGTGCCCAAGGCGGAAATCCACGAAAAGGTGACGGAAATGCTGAAGCTCGTCATGCTCTCGGGCTTTGAAAACCGCCGGGTCACCAGTCTTTCCGGCGGTCAGCAGCAGCGGGTGGCCATTGCCCGGGCGCTGATCAGCCACCCCAGAGTGCTTCTTCTGGACGAGCCCCTGGGCGCACTGGACCTGAAGCTCCGGAAGGATATGCAGCAGGAACTGAAGAAAATCCAGAAGTCCACGGGCATCACCTTCATTTTCGTCACCCACGACCAGGAGGAAGCCCTTTCCATGTCCGACACCATTGTGGTTATGGCAGAGGGCAAGATTCAGCAGATCGGCACCCCCACGGACATTTATAACGAGCCTAAGAACGCCTTTGTAGCGGACTTCATCGGCGAAAGCAACATTGTGGACGGCATTATGCTGGAAGACTACCGGGTCAAGTTCGCCGGGCACGTGTTCCAGTGCCTTGATGCCGGCTTCGGAAAGAACGAGGCTGTAGACGTGGTGGTTCGGCCCGAGGACGTGGACATCGTTCCGGCGGACCAGGGACAGTTCCAGGGCACCGTTACCTCCGTGACCTTCATGGGCGTCCACAACGAAATTATTGTGGATATCCAGGGCTTCAAGTGGATGATTCAGACCACGGAAAGCGTGGGAGAAGGGGAGTACATCGGCCTGCGGCTGGACCCCGATGCCATTCACATTATGAAAAAGTCCAAATATTCCGGTATGTTCGGCGACTACTCCTCCTTCTCCTCTGAGCTGGACGAGCTGTCGGACCCCAACAGTGAGGAGGAAGCATGAAAAAGAAGCTGAATCCCTACGCCGGGGCCATGGCACCCTATACCCTGTGGGCTGCACTGTTTATTCTGGTGCCCCTGGCGTTCATCGCCTACTACGCCTTTACCGACAACGATTTCCGCTTCACCACGGAACACTTTGTCCGGTTTTTCACCGCAAAGAGCACCATCACCGAGGGCGGCGTAGACCGGGAGGTTTATACCTACCTGCTGATTTTCTGGCGGTCTCTGAAACTTGCCATTATTTCCACGGCCATCTGCCTTCTGCTGGGCTATCCTGTGGCTTACATCATGTCGAGAGCCCAGGAGCAGACCCAGAAGCTCCTCATGACCCTGATTATGATTCCCATGTGGATGAACTTCCTCATTCGGACCTACGCCTGGATGACCATTTTGCAGGATAAGGGCATTTTCAACAACCTGATCGGTCTGCTGAATCTGGGACCGGTGCACATCATTGGCACCGAGACCGCTGTCATCATCGGCATGGTCTACGACTATTTCCCCTATATGGTGCTTCCCCTCTATTCCATTATGGCGAAAATGGATGAGAAACTCCTGGAGGCGGCCCGGGACCTGGGCTGTGGGAGCCTGTCCGTGCTTCGCCGGGTGGTCTTCCCTCTGAGCCTTCCCGGTGTCATTTCCGGCATCACCATGGTCCTCATTCCCTCCATCAGCACCTTCTATATCTCCCAGAAACTGGGCAACGGCAAATTTTTCCTCATCGGCGACGCCATTGAAGGACAGTACGTTGCCAACAATCTGCACTTTGCCGCCGCCATGGCCTTTATCCTTATGGTGATTCTGCTGGCTGCCATGACGCTTGTGAAGTATATCACCACCCGGTATGTCTACGGAGGGGAGCAGTAACATGAAGTTAAGCGCAAAAATCTATACAGGCATCATCCTGGCGTTCCTTTTCGCCCCCATTGTGGTCATGCTCATCTATTCTTTCAACGAAGCCAAGAGCCTCAGCGTGTATTCAGGCTTCTCCCTTCGGTGGTATAAGGAGCTCCTTCGGGACCGGAACACCCTGAACGCCGTGAAGAATACCCTGATTCTGGCCTTCTCTGCCATGGCCATTTCCACAATTATGGGCACCGCTGCCGCCGTGGGCATCAATAAAATCCGCCGGCGCTGGTACCGCACGGTTATGAACACCGTCACGGACATCCCCATGACCAACCCCGACATCATCACGGGTATTTCCCTGATGCTGATGTTCGTGTTCATGGGACGCCTCTTCGGGGCAGCAAACAGTCTGAGCTTCTGGACCATGCTTATTGCCCACGTAACCTTCTGCCTGCCCTATGTGATTCTGCAGGTCCTGCCCAAGCTCCAGCAGATGGACGACTCCCTCCGGGAAGCCGCCATGGACCTGGGATGTCCCCCGTTTAAGGCTTTTATCAAAGCGGAGCTGCCGGAAATCATGCCGGGCATCATCACAGGTGCCATCATGGCCTTCACCATGTCACTGGATGACTTCGTCATCAGCCACTTCACTGCCGGAGCGGGCTTTGAGACCCTTCCCATCCGCATCTACTCCATGACGAAAAAAACCGTGACCCCTGAAATGTACGCCCTTGCCACCATCATTTTCTTTGTTACTATGAGCCTGCTCATTATCAGCAACCTGGTGGACAATGACGATAATCGCCGACTGAAAGAAAGCAAAAAGAAACAAAAGGAGAAGTAAAATGAAAAAAATTCTTGCCATTTGCCTGATTCTGGCACTCTGCCTGCCCCTCCTCGCCTGCGGCGGCGGAGAAACCCTGACCCTGAACGTGTACAACTGGGGCGAGTACATTTCCGATGGCAGCGAAGGTTCCTTCGACACCGTCCGGGAGTTTGAAAAGTGGTATCAGGAGACCTACGGCCAGAAGGTCAAGGTCAACTACACCACCTTCGCCTCCAACGAGGATATGTACAATAAAATCGCCAGCGGCGCCGTAAGCTACGACGTGATCATCCCCTCGGACTACATGATCGCCCGGATGGCGGAGGAAGGAATGCTCCTGCCTCTGAATTTTGACAACATCCCCAACTACCAGTATATCGACTCCAGCTTCCGGGGCCTCTACTATGACCCCCAGGACCAGTACTCCGTGCCCTACACCTACGGCATCGTGGGCATCATCTACAACGCCAATGTGGTGGACCCCGCCGACGCAGGGGACTGGGACCTTATGTGGAACGAGAAGTATGCCGGCTCCATTCTGCAGTTCAATAACCCCCGGGACGCCTTCGGCACTGCCATGTACAAGCTGGGCATCGACGTGAACACCACAGACAAGGCCCAGTGGGATCAGGCTGCCCAGGAGCTTCTTACTCAGCGTCCCATGGTCTACAGCTACGTCATGGACGAGATTTTCAACATGATGGAGTCCGGTGAAGCCGCCGTGGGCGCCTACTACGCCGGTGACTACTTCACCATGCAGGAGGCCCAGGCGGAAGATGTGGACCTGAAGTTCTACTACCCGGAGCGGACCAATTTCTATGTGGATGCCATGTGCATCCCTTCCTGCGCCCAGAACCAGGAGCTGGCGGAGATTTTCATCAACTTCATGCTCTCTCAGGAAGCTGCCGTTGCCAATGCCGAGCAGACCTACTACGCTTCCCCCAACTCCCTGGTCTACGAGGACGAAGGCTATCGTGCCTACATGGGCGAGGAGGCCATGGCTGCTCTGTATCCTGAGCTCGGCAACTTCTCCGAACAGTACAACGCCTTTGCCTTCCGGAATTTGGACCGCGAGACCCAGGACTATATGAACACCCTCTGGGAGACTGTCAAAATCAACTAAAGCGGTGTTTCCCACTGACGGAAATCTGTCAACTTTGGACGCATAGGACTTGAAAATAAGCCCTATGCGCCCAATTTTAAAAATAAATCCAACATTTTTGTTGACTTTTCAAAAAAACTGCGTATAATATGTTTTTGTATGGATAAGAAAAAAGATTGTAAACTCGATAAATGCGGCAATGCGCCGGACCTCCGAGGAAAGCGGCTGGTTGTGGGCGTAAAACAGCTGCGTAAGGCCCTTCTTGCGGGCCGGGCCAGAGAGGTCTACTTTGCAGAAAATGCGGACCCCGCCTTGCTGGACCCCATCAGAGAGCTGTGCAGTCAGAAGCGTATCCAAATCACCTGGGTGTCGGGAATGACCGAACTTGGTCGCGCCTGCGGCATCGAGGTCAGCGCGGCGGCTGCGGCTGTCGTGGAATGATGGATTCTACCGGAAAAATTTTCCGTAGAATATAGAACCCGCTTCTATGAAAGCGAGAACAAAAGAAAGGAGAACATGAATGCCTACTTTTAATCAGCTCGTCAGAAATGGCCGTCAGCAGGCTACCTACAAGTCCACCGCTCCTGCTCTGCAGAGAGGTCTGAACACCCTGGAGAATAAGGCTACCAACCTGCCTTCCCCCCAGAAGCGCGGCGTGTGCACTGCTGTCCGTACCACCACCCCCAAGAAGCCTAACTCCGCCCTTCGTAAGATTGCCCGTGTGCGTCTGACCAATGGTATGGAAGTTTCCGCTTACATCCCCGGTGTTGGCCACAACCTGCAGGAGCACTCCGTGGTGCTGATCCGCGGCGGTCGTGTCAAGGACCTGCCTGGTGTCCGTTACCACATCATCCGCGGCACTCTGGATACCCAGGGCGTGCAGAACCGGATGCAGTCCCGCTCCAAGTACGGCGCAAAGCGCCCCAAGGCAAAGAAGAAGTAATTTCTCCCGCAGCCTGAAACACTGAATTTTTCCCACGCCCTTTCGCAAGGCAAGGCCTTGCCAGCGCGTTTTTATATAGTTATAAAAACCTCTGGCCAGGCACAACGAAAGTAAAACTTTCGAGTACCGATGAAATCATTATTATTATGAAGGAGGGAAGCAAAGTGCCCAGAAGAGGTAATGTTCCCAAGAGAGAGGTCCTTCCGGATCCCAATTACAATTCCGTTCTGGTAACCAAGCTCGTTAACAGCATCATGCTCGACGGCAAGAAGGGCGTCGCCCAGAAAGTCGTTTACGGCGCTTTTGAGATCGTCGAGAATAAGACCGGCAAGAACGGCCTGGAGGTGTTCCAGCAGGCTATGGAAAACATCATGCCTGCCGTGGAGCTGAAGGCTCGTCGTGTCGGCGGCGCCACCTATCAGGTGCCTATCGAAGTCCGTCCCGACCGCCGTCAGACCCTGGGTCTGCGTTGGATCACCACCTACAGCCGTGGCCGCAGCGAGAACACCATGAAAGAGCGCCTGGCCGCTGAGATCATGGACGCTGCCAACGGCACCGGCGCATCTGTCAAGAAGCGTGAGGACGTTCACAAAATGGCCGAAGCCAACAAGGCTTTCGCGCATTTCCGCTGGTAATAAAGGAGATAACCAATGCCTAGACAGTATTCTCTGGAGAATACAAGAAACTTCGGCATCATGGCCCACATCGATGCCGGTAAGACTACCACCACCGAGCGTATCCTGTTCTACACCGGCAAGAACTACAAGATCGGTGAGACCCATGACGGCTCCGCTACCATGGACTGGATGGCCCAGGAGCAGGAGCGCGGCATCACCATCACTTCCGCTGCTACCACTTGCTTCTGGAAGGGCTGCCGCCTGAACATCATCGATACCCCGGGCCACGTGGACTTCACCGTGGAAGTCGAGCGTTCCCTGCGTGTTCTGGACGGTGCCGTCACCGTTCTGTGCGCCAAGGGCGGCGTTGAGCCCCAGACCGAGACCGTTTGGCGTCAGGCCGACGAGTACAAGGTCCCCCGTATAATCTACGTCAACAAGATGGATATCATGGGTGCCGACTTCTATCGGGTGCTCACCATGATTGACGAGCGGCTCAAGTGCAACGCAGTGCCCATCCAGCTCCCCATCGGTTCCGAGGCCTTCTTCAAGGGCAACGTGGACCTGATCACCATGAAGGCCAACGTCTTCTATGATGAGCTGGGTAAGGACGTCCGTGTGGAAGAAATTCCCGAGGACATGGTTGACATCTGCAATGAGTACCATGAGAAGCTCATGGACGCTGTTTCCGTCTTCGACGACGACATCGCCATGGCTTACCTGGAAGGCGAAGAGATTCCCGTTGAGCAGATCAAGGCCGTCATCCGTAAGGCCACCATCGCCAACGAGATGGTCCCCGTGGTCTGCGGTACTTCCTACAAGAACAAGGGCGTTCAGGAAGTTCTGGACGCTGTGGTGGACTATATGCCCTCCCCCCTGGATAAGAAGGGCATCAAGGGCATCAACCCCGAGACCGAGGAAGAGGATTTCCGTCCCGCTTCCGATGAGGCTCCTTTCTCCGCTCTGGCATTCAAGATCGCCGCTGACCCCTATGTGGGCAAGCTGTGCTACTTCCGTGTGTACTCCGGTACCCTGGAGAAGGGCACTTCCGTTCTGAACTGCACCAAGGGCACCAAGGAGCGTATGGGCCGCATCCTGCAGATGCACTCCAACCACCGGGAAGATATCGACATGGTCTACGCCGGCGATATCGCCGCTGTGGTCGGTGTGAAGAACACCACCACCGGTGACACCCTGTGTGACGAGAACCACCCCATTGTCCTCGAGAGCATGGTGTTCCCCGAACCCGTTATCGAGGTTGCCATCGAGCCCAAGACCAAGGCCGGTCAGGAGAAGATGGGCATTGCCCTCTCCAAGCTGGCTGAAGAAGACCCCACCTTCCGGACCTACACCAACAAGGAAACCGGTCAGACCATCATCGCCGGCATGGGCGAGCTGCACCTGGAGATCATTGTTGACCGTCTGCTCCGTGAGTTCAAGGTCGAGGCCAATGTTGGCGCTCCCCAGGTTTCCTACAAGGAGACCATCCGCAAGAGCGTGGAGCAGGACACCAAGTATGCCCGTCAGTCCGGCGGTAAGGGCCAGTATGGTCACGTCAAGATCCGCGTTGAGCCCAATGAGGCCGGCAAGGGTTACGAGTTCATCAACGCCGTTGTGGGCGGCTCCATTCCCAAGGAGTATATCCCTGCTGTTGACGCCGGTATTCAGGGCGCAATGGAGGCTGGTGTTCTTGCTGGCTACCCCGTCGTGGACGTGAAGGTCACCCTGTACGACGGCTCCTACCACGAAGTGGACTCCTCCGAAATGGCATTTAAGATCGCCGGCTCCATGGCTTTTAAGGAAGCCTGCCGTAAGGCCAACCCCGTGATCCTGGAGCCAATTATGAAGGTTTCCGTCAACGTGCCCGACGAGTATATGGGCGTTGTCATCGGCGACATCACTGCCCGCCGGGGCAACATCCTGGGTCAGATCACCCGTACCGGTTCTGTTCAGGTGGACGCCAATGTGCCTCTGGCCGAAATGTTCGGCTACGCCACCGACCTGCGTTCCAAGACCCAGGGCCGCGGCAACTACTCCATGGAGCCCAGCCATCATGCTGAACTTCCCAAGTCCAAGACTGAGGAGATCATGAAGGCCCGCGCCAGGGACTAATTCTGAAATCTCATGGGGGAATGGAAAAATTCCCCCTATGAATGAAGAATTTAAGGGAAAATTTAAAATTTTCTCTTGAGTTTCCGCCGGCAATGTAGTATGATGTATATGCTGTGCGGAAGTACACGAATTGCCATCGAAATTCATTCAATTCACAATTATAACAGGAGGAATCTTACAAATGGCAAAGCAGAAGTTTATTAAGGATAAGCCTCACGTTAACATCGGCACCATCGGCCACGTTGACCACGGCAAGACCACTCTGACCGCTGCTATCACCAAGTACCTGGCTCTGAAGGGTCAGGCCGAATTCGAGGACTACGCTTCCATCGATAAGGCTCCCGAAGAGAAGGCTCGTGGTATCACGATCAACACCGCTCACGTTGAGTACCAGACCGACAAGCGTCACTACGCTCACGTCGACTGCCCGGGCCACGCCGACTATATCAAGAACATGATCACCGGTGCTGCTCAGATGGACGGCGCTATCCTGGTTATCGCTGCTACCGACGGCCCCATGGCTCAGACCAAGGAGCACCTGCTGCTGGCCCGTCAGGTCGGCGTGCCCTCCATCGTCGTGTTCATGAACAAGGCTGACCTGGTTGACGACGAGGAGCTGCTGGAGCTGGTTGAGATGGAGATCCGTGAGACTCTGTCCTTCTACGAGTTCCCCGGCGACGAAATCCCCATCATCAAGGGTTCCGCTCTGAACGCTCTGATCTCCGAGTCCAAGGACGTCAACGCTCCCGAGTATGCTTGCATCAAGGAGCTGATGGACGCTGTTGACAACTATATCCCCACTCCCGACCGTAAGGCTGACCAGCCCTTCCTGATGCCCGTTGAGGACGTCTTCACCATCTCCGGCCGTGGTACCGTTGCTACCGGTCGTGTGGAGCGTGGCATCATCAAGAAGAACGAGCCCGTGGAAATCGTTGGTCTGCGTGAGGACAAGCAGAACACCGTCGTCACCGACATCGAAATGTTCCATAAGCTCATGGACTACGCTGAAGCCGGCGACAACATCGGCGCTCTGCTGCGTGGTATCGACAAGAAGAACATCGAGCGTGGCCAGGTTCTCTGCAAGCCCGGTTCCATTCACCCCCACACCAAGTTCGTTGGCCAGGTTTACGTCCTGTCCAAGGAAGAAGGCGGCCGTCATACCCCCTTCTTCAACAACTATCGTCCTCAGTTCTACTTCCGTACCACCGACGTTACCGGCATCATCACCCTGCCCGAAGGCACTGAGATGTGCATGCCCGGCGACAACGTTGTTATGAACGTTGAGCTGATCACCCCCATCGCTATCGAGAAGGGCCTGCGTTTCGCTATCCGTGAAGGCGGCCGTACCGTTGGTTCCGGTGTTGTCACCGAGGTCATCGGCTAATCTCCCTCTTTAACGAAAAAAGCTCCCAGTCTTCGGACTGGGAGCTTTTTTAAATCCTGGCTCAGACAAAGCGGATGCAGATGGAATCTGCGGAGGTTTTGAATTCTACCAAGTAGGGGGTGTTCCTCCTAAGCGTCTCAAGGCTGGCCGCCCTGCCAGGCTGAAGCGTCAGGTCAGCCAAGACGACATTCCCTTCCAGGTCTCGGATTTGAAGCGTGACAGGACCAGAGCTGCTGCCATCCAGGATGACCTCTTTCTCATAGAACAGACTGTCAAACACCAGGCAGCCGGTTTCCCCCACATTCAGTTGCTGCCACTGGCCGGAGGTATCGGTGCCGTTCAGGAAAACCAGGGTATAGGGAGAGAAGAAGTCGTGTACTGCCCCCACGTTCTGATATACCAGATATCCTGTGACTGAGAGAATTAGCGTCAGCATCACAGAGATGGCTGAAATGGCGATTTGCTTCCACTTCCATGCTCTTTTGAAGCGTTTCAGAGTACTTACGCTGTTGTCGATGGGCATGACCAGCGCATCAGCCATGACTTTATAGCTTTTGCGGCAGCTTGAACATTGTGACAAGTGATCTGCCACCAGCTTTCGGGTATCCTCACTGACAGCCTCATCCACATACAGCGGTAGAATATCCTGAATTGTATTGCAGGAAATTTTACTCATTGTCTAGTACCTCCATATAGTTTTTGATCTGAACCTTGGCTCGATAGAACGTGACCCGTGCCCAGCTTGGACTCTTTTCAAACAGTGCGGCGATTTTCTCAAAGGATAGTTCCCCAAATACCCGCAGAGAAAAGACCTCTTTGTAGGGCTCTTTCATATTGTGCAGAAACTGGTGGATGCGAAAAGCCGTGTCTTCGTCGATCATCCGTGCTTCCACATCCATCCGGGGATCGGGTGCATTTTCGGAGGGCTCGTTCCCGGTGAAGATTTTCTGCCGTTTGCAGTAGGTGTAATAAGTATTTTTGGCAATGGTAAAAAGCCACGCCCGAATGTCCTTACTGCCGTCAAAGCTTTCCAGGGCTTTCAGCGCTTTCACAAATGTCTCCTGGGTCATTTCCTCGGCAATAGATTCGTTATCCGATATGCTGCGAAGAAATAGAAAAACATCTTTAAAATATGTCTGATAGATTAAATCAAAATCCACACCGTTGCCCCCTTTCACTTTAATAACCGCTGAGATTATAAAACGTTACATTTTTTTCAAAAAATAACGACTGAGAACGAAAATCCTCAGTCGTTATTTTTTCATGCAGACACGGGTCTGTAAGCCGGGTTCTGTCTTGACAGCCATCTATCTAGCCCAGCGGTTACCCGATGGGTCAAGCCGCCTCCTCGGGACGGCCGGGCCGGCCTCCTGTCCCTCCACGGCGTTGCTCCGGGATAGAGTTTACAGCGTAAAACCCATGTTACCATGGGCCGGGTGCGCTCTTACCGCACCTTTTCACCCTTACCTTTCTGAGAAAGGCGGTATCTCTCTGTTGCACTTGTCCTGAGGTCACCCTCGGCGGGCGTTACCCGTTATCCCTGCCCTGTGGAGCCCGGACTTTCCTCATCCGGGGCCTTTCGGCCTCCGTCCGCGGCTGTCTGACCTGGTCGCGGAGTTATTGTACCGCAGGAAAGGGGAATTGTCAAATATCTTGCAAAATCTTTTCCGGGAGGCTATACTATTGCTTATAGAATTGAAATGACAAATGGAGGTCCATCCATGAATTCTGCCTTTGAAACCTATTTTAACGCCCTTCGAGGGAAAAAGATCGCCGTGCTGGGCCTGGGGGTCAGCAATCGTCCCCTGGTGCGGCTGCTGCTGGAATACGGATGTGATGTCACGGGCTGTGACAAAACCCCCTGGGAAAAGCTGGACCAGGAGGTTCTGGACCTGGAAGCGCTTGGCTGTAAGCTCAGCCTGGGGGAAACCTACCTGGACGGCGTGGAGGCCGATGTCCTTTTCAGAACCCCCGGTATGCACCCAATGAATCCCGCCATCTGTGCCCTCCGGGACCGGGGTGCCCAGGTGACCTCGGAAATGGAGGTGTTCTTTGAGGTCTGCCCCTGCCATACCATCGCCGTGACCGGCTCCGACGGAAAGACCACCACCACCACCCTTATCTCCGAAATGCTGAAAGCTGCCGGAAAAACCGTCTGGCTGGGAGGGAACATCGGCACGCCGCTGCTGCCGCTGGTCCGGGATATGAAGGAAGAGGACTTCGCTGTGGTGGAGCTCAGCTCCTTCCAGCTCATGGACATGGAGCGCAGCCCCCAGCGGGCCCTGATTACAAACCTGGCCCCTAACCATCTGGACATCCACAAGGACATGGAGGAGTATGTTCAGGCCAAGAAAAATATCTTCCGGTTCCAGGACCAGAACGGCCTTCTGATTCTCAACGCCGACAACGACTATACTTCCCGGTTCCGGGGCAACGGCAGAACCGAATTTTTCTCCCGCCAGGGAAAGACCCATGTCTGCATGGAAAACGGTGTCATTTGCCGGGACGGCGAACAGGTCCTGCCCGTAGAAGACATCCTCATTCCCGGTGTCCACAATGTGGAGAATTACATGGGAGCGATTGCCATGGTGGAGGGCCTGGTGCCGGACGAGGTTATTCGGAAGGTTGCGAAAACCTTCGGCGGCGTGGAGCACCGCATTGAGCTGGTGCGTATCAAGGACGGGGTGCGCTTCTATAACGACTCCATTGCATCCAGCCCCAGCCGCACCATTGCGGGCCTGCGGAGCTTCCGTGAAAAAGTCATTCTCATTGCCGGAGGCTATGACAAGCACATCCC
>DVJG01000039.1 GCA_018710805.1 Candidatus Faecousia faecipullorum | reverse complement strand
CAACCGTTATCAGGAGGGAACGATATGCTGACAAAAGACATTCGCCGCATTGCGCGGGAACACATGAAAGGCAGCTGGGGACTTTCCATCGGCGTGGCAGCCATTGCCTGCCTTCTGGGCGGGCTGCTGGTGGGGACACTGTTTCTCCCCGACGAATTTACTTACAGATGGAATCTTTCCGTCAGCTCCACCACACAAATTGGCATAAAATACGGTGCCCTTGGCCTTGCCTCCATTGTTTTGGGCGGCGTACTCCAGCTGGGATACGCCAATTTTCTTCTCCGGCAGCACGACGGGCAGGACCTGAAGCTGGAGGTTCTCTTCTCCCAGCTTGACCGCTTCGGAACAGGCTTTGCCCAGGCATTTCTGCGAAGCCTCTACACCTTACTCTGGTCGCTGCTTTTTATCATTCCCGGTATTGTGGCGGCGTACCGCTATGCCATGACCCCCTTCCTTCTGGCGGAGCACCCGGAGCTCACAGCCAGTCAGGCCATTGCCCGTTCCAAAGAACTGATGATGGGACGAAAATTTGATCTGTTCCTGCTGGACCTGAGTTTCCTGGGCTGGGTCATATTGGCAGCACTGACCATGAATCTTGGGCACCTCTTTTTAAACCCCTATCGCAATGCCGCCTACGCCGTCTTTTACCGGAACATCACCGCCCAAGGGTCCTCCGAATCCTGAACCCCTCCCGCCGCGAAATGCGGCGGGATTTTCTTGTCTTGGCATTTTCCCCGGGCTGTGCTATAATGGAGAAAACAGACGGGAGGGAATTCTATGTATCAGCCTCTGGCGGACCTTTTGCGGCCCCAGACTTTGGATGAGGTCTACGGACAGGAGCATATTCTGGGAGAAGGCGCCGTGCTTCGGCGGCTTATCGACTCCGGAAATATTCCCAACATGGTCTTCTACGGTCCCAGCGGCACAGGCAAGACCACCGTGGCGAAGATCATCGCAAAGCAGACCAACCGCACCCTCTACCAGCTGAACGCCACCACTGCCTCCACCTCGGACATCAAGGAAATCGTATCCCAGCTGGACACCTTCCTGGCTCCCAATGGAGTGCTCCTTTATCTGGACGAAATTCAGTCCTTCAATAAAAAGCAGCAGCAGTCCTTGTTGGAGTACATTGAAAACGGCAAGATCACCCTCATTGCCTCCACCACGGAAAATCCCTATTTTTACGTGTTCAACGCCATTCTCAGCCGCTCCACCGTGTTCGAGTTCAAGCAAATCTCGGCCCAGGCGGCGCTGCAGGCCGTCAAGCGGGCAGTGTCATACCTGGAAAACCGCACCGGGCTGACGGCAGTGCCCGAAGACGGGGCGCTCCAATACATCGCCGCAGCCTGCGGCGGGGACCTGCGAAAGGCCATGAACGCCGTGGAGGTTCTGTTCTCCGCAGGTCAGCCGCGGGAACAGGTGCTGAACCTCACTCTGGCCGACGCCAAGGCCGTGACCCAAAAAAGTGCCCTCCGTGCCGACCGGGACGGAGACAGCCACTATGATCTTTTGTCAGCGCTTCAGAAGTCCATCCGGGGTTCGGACCCCGATGCTGCCTGTCACTATCTGGCGCGGCTCCTGGAGGCAGGACAAATGCAGTCCGCCTGCCGCCGTCTCATGGTCATTGCCGCCGAGGACGTGGGGCTGGCCTTTCCCCAGATCATTCCCATTGTGAATGCCGCCGTGGACATGGCCCTGAAACTGGGTATGCCTGAAGCCAGAATCCCTCTGGGAGACGCGGCAGTGCTTATGGCCACTTCTCCAAAATCCAATTCCGGCCACATCGCCCTGGATATGGCTCTGGCCGACGTCAGAAAGGGAAAAACCGGAGATTTTCCCCGGCACCTGCAAAACGTCCACGCGGATTCCTTTACCATGGAGCGGGAGCAGGGCTATCTCTACCCCCACGACTATCCGAACCACTGGGTACGTCAGCAGTATCTGCCGGACGAGCTGGTGGGCACACGATACTACGAATACGGCCCCAATAAGTTAGAGCAGGCGGCAAAGCAGTATTGGGACGCCATAAAGGGAGGAAATTGAATGGATATCCGGGTCGGCGACATTCTGACCATGAAAAAGCCCCATCCCTGCGGGGAGAAACGATGGCTGGTCCTTCGCACCGGGGCGGATTTTCGCCTCAGATGCCTGGGCTGCGGCCATGAGCTCATGACTCCCAGGTTCAAAGCCGAAAAAAATATCCGCTCCGTGGAGCGGAAGGAAGATTAACCTATCTGTCGGGGAGGGTAACCCTCCCCGAACCGACTGTCAGAAGCCCTTCCCGGGGCTTCTGGCAGATTTTTTCAGTCTCTTACCACTTGTCCAGAATTGCCTCGGCGGTCATTATGCCGTCGATGGCAGCGGACATGATGCCGCCGGCGTAGCCGGCGCCCTCCCCTGTGGGATAGAGGCCCAGAAGGTTTGCTTCTCTTCTCTCGTCCCGGAGAATCCGGACCGGGGAGGAGCTTCTGGTTTCGGGCGCGGTAAGCACCGCCTCTGATGCGGCAAAGCCCTGCAGTCTCCTGTCCAGTTTGGGAAGGGCTGCGGCCAAGGTAGTTGTGATATGCTCCGGGAGAACGTCCCGGAGGTTGCACCAGGTGACGCCGGGTTGATAGGTAGGCACCACATCGCCGGGGCCTGTGCTGGGGCGGTTTTCCAGAAAGTCTCCCACTTTCTGGGCAGGCGCACAATAACTGCGGCTCAGGTTGTAGGCACGTTCCTCAATTTCCCTCTGCCAGTGCATACCGCCAAGGGGGCCTTCATAGGGGAAGATTCGGGGATTCACCGTCACAAGCAGGGCAGCATTGGCGTTTTCCCCATCCCGGTCGGCATAGCTCATGCCGTTGGTCACCACGCCGCCTTCCTCCGAAGCCGCCGCCACCACATAGCCTCCGGGGCACATACAAAAGGTGTAGGCCGTGGCGTCTTCAAAATGCTCCACCAGTTTGTAATCCGCAGGAGGAAGATGGAGGTCTTCTTTTCCGTACTGGGAAACATTGATGACGCTTTGCTTCTGCTCGATGCGGACTCCCATGGCGAAGGGCTTCGGCTCCATGGAAACGCCGGTTGCCTCCAGCATTTCGAAGGTGTCCCTGGCGCTGTGTCCGACGGCCAGAACGGCGCAGTCGCAGGCGATTACCTCACCTTGGTTGGTTTTGACGCCTGTGAGGCGGCCGTTCTCTGTACAAAGCCCCGTAACCTGGGTGCGGAAGCGCACCTCTCCGCCCAGCTCCAGAATGCGTCTGCGAATGTTCTGGACCACCGTCAGCAGGACGTCCGTGCCTACATGGGGCTTGGCGTCAAAGAGAATGTCCTCCCTGGCGCCTGCCGCCGCAAATTGTTCCAGAATCCAGCCGATTCTGGGATTATTGACCCCGGTATTCAGCTTGCCGTCGGAGAAGGTCCCGGCGCCGCCCTCGCCGAACTGGACGTTGCTGACGGTATCCAGCTGGCCGGTTTTAAAAAAGTGCTCCACTTTTTCATGGCGGGTCTGGGCATCCTCTCCCCGCTCCAAAACCAGGGGCTTCCATCCTGCCATGGCGAAAATCAGGGCCGCAAACATTCCCGCAGGGCCAAAGCCCACCACCACAGGGCGTTTTTCCGGGGTATGGTCCGGCTTTGGCGGAACATAGCGGACATCAGGTGCCATGGCGGCACGCTTGCTGCCGCATTTTTTCAGAATCTTTTCCTCGTTCCCCTCCACCGCCACATCGATGGTATAGACGAGCTTCACATCCGGCTTTTTCCGGGCATCCACACTGCGGCGGATAAGCTTCATCTGCCGAATTTTGGAGGGAGAAATGCGGAGGGTTCTCGCCGCCTCCCGGATGAGGTTCTCCTGCCCCTGGTCCGGGGTCAGGGCAATGTCACGAATGCGGATCATGGTTCCTCCTTCCCGGCACTGAGGCCCGCCAGTCGTCCGGAGCTCCATGCCCATTGCAGGTTGTAGCCCCCGCAGTCCCCGTCGATGTCCAGGACCTCGCCGCAGGCATAGAGCCCCGGAACCAGGCGGCTCTCCATGGTTCGCTCGTGGAATTCTGTGGTGAAAACGCCCCCAGCCGTGACCTGAGCGGCGTCCATGCCCAAAGGCTCCGTCAGATTCACGGCAAAGCACTTGGCAAGATGGGCTGCCTGTCCCAGTTCCCAGTCAGAAAGCGCAGAAATCTGCGTACTCTGCCGAATACCAGCCTCCTGGCTCAGGACCCGGCCCAGACGGTTGTGGAGGATGCCTGTGAACAGTTCTCCGGCGGGAAGATTCGTATTTTTTCTTCTCATCAGTTCGGATTTTACCATCTCTTCCGAGAGTTCCGGGAGGAAGTCCAGCTTGCAGGTCCACTCCCCTGCCCCCTGGCACACGTCCCGGGAGACTTCAAACATCACAGGACCGGAAAGGCCGAATTCCGTGAATTGGAGTTCCCCTGTGCTTTCGGCGAACACTTCTTCATTGCGGAGAATCTGTACGCGGCAGTTGCAGCGGACGCCCTTAAGCCCCGCCACGCCGCCCCAGCTTGTTTTCACCTGGACCAGCGCCGGGCGAAGGCGGGTGCAATGGTGGCCCAGGGACCGGAGAATCTTGTAGCCCCACATGGTGCCCCCCAGCTTGGTGCCTGCGAGGCCCCCGCAGGCCACAATGAGCCTATTACATTTTACGGTTTCCTCAGCAGAGGAAACGAGAAAGCCCTCCTGGGTTTTTCGTACTTTTTCCGCTTCAAACCCCAGCCTCACCGTGATATTGGGTCTGTCCAGCCCAAACCGGAGCACATCCACTACGGAGTTTGCCTGGTCGGAATAGGGGTACACCCGGCCGGACTGCTCCGCCACGGTGTAAAGGCCCAGGGTGCGGAACCACTGTAAAACCGCCTGCGGCCCAAAGCTTTCCAAGGCCCAGGCGGCAAATTCCGCATTTTCCCCGTGGTAGCCCCCTTCCAGCGCGTGGAGATTTGTTAAATTACAGCGGCCGTTGCCCGTGGCCTGGAGCTTCCGCCCCACTCTTCCCTGGCGCTCCAGAAGGATGACCCGGGCATTTTCATTTTCCGATGCGGCGATGGCCGCCGCCATGCCCGAGGCGCCGCCGCCGAGGATTCCAATGGTCATAACAGATTTCCTTCCATGACTTTTTTCTCATTATACTCGAAAAGCCCCCCAGGCACAAGAAAAACTTCTTTGCAGCCGGGAGAAAATATGTTATACTGATGGTTGGTGATAAAATGGATCGAAAATCGATTGAGAAAATCGCAAAGACCGACGAGGACCGGATGCTTCTGGCTAAGCTCTGGGATAAAATTACCGCGGGAATGAGTCGAAATGTCCCGGCCCATACGAATTTTCTCTCCCCCCGGGAGCTGGAAATGGCGCGGTTTCTCTTTGGGGAGCCGGAGGGACTGTATGCCTTCGGCGGCTACAGCGATGCCGAGCGGAAAATGCTGATCTACCTCCCGGACTATCTGGATGAAACGGCGCTCTGGGGCGAAGACAGCCCCTGCGTGTGCCTCCGGGCGGAATTCTACCAGGGCGACAATCCCAGCCACCGGGATTTCCTGGGTGCCCTTATGGGAGCGGGAATCGGAAGAGAGACCCTGGGGGATATCTGCGTGGGCCAGGGGCGGTGTGACTTTTTCGTCACCGCGGAGATTGCCCCCTACATTTTGCAGAATTTCCTGTCCGCCGGGAGAACCAAGCTCCATTTAGGCCAAGTACCCCTTCAGGAAGCGGACATTCCCGAGCCGGAAGTGAAGGAAATCAAAGATACCCTGGCGTCTTTGCGGCTGGACAGCGTAATCGCGTCAGGTTTTCGCATCGGCAGAAGTTTGGCTGCTCAGTATGTTTCCGCCGGGAAAGCGGCCATTGACGGTCTCCCCTGCGAAAAAGCCGACAAGGCCGTCAGTGAAGGCATGAAAATCTCCATCCGGGGACTGGGAAAAATCAAGCTGGTGTCCGTAGGCGGCCGGACAAAAAAAGACAGAATTTCGGTGGTCATCCACCGCTATGTGTGAGGAATCGTATATGAAAATGGATGAAGTCATTGCCCGGATCAACGTCCTGGTAAAAAAAGCAAAAACCCCAGAAGGCTTAACTGCCGAGGAGCTTGCCGAGCGGGACAAGCTCAGAAGAATTTACATTGATTCCGTGAAAGCAAATCTGGTGGGCCAGTTGGAAAACACCTACATTGTGGGCCCGGACGGAAAGAAGAAGAAACTCGAGCACAAGTAAGGAGGTAAGCCATGCCTTTTCTTCCCACAAACAGGCAGGAAATGCTGGATTTCGGCTGGGAGCAGTGCGACTTTGTCTATGTCATCGGCGACGCTTACGTTGACCACCCCTCCTTCGGCCACGCCATAATCAGCCGGGTTTTGGAAAGCCACGGCTACAGCGTGGGCATTATCTCTCAGCCGGACTGGAAAAATCCCAAATCCATCGACGTATTCGGGCGGCCTCGGTTAGGCTTTCTTGTGACGGCGGGGAACATGGACTCCATGGTGAACCATTACTCCGTGGCCAAGCACCGCAGAGCCACCGACGCCTTTTCTTCCGGCGGCGTCATGGGAAGGCGGCCGGACTATGCCACTGTGGTTTACTGCAACCTTATCCGCCGGACGTATAAGGACGTACCCATTCTGA
>DVJG01000038.1 GCA_018710805.1 Candidatus Faecousia faecipullorum | reverse complement strand
TTGCAGCACCCGGGGTTTTCGCAGCATTCCTTGTGGGGCATGCTGTACTCCACCATAGGCACAACAATCTGGGCATCCCGTTCCAGGCGCAAAATAGAGAACTGGCCCAATGTCACATAGAGCCGTCTTTTGCCGCCTGTGCAGGCCAGCTCCTCGTCGTAGAGCGTGCGGATATTTTCCGGGAACTGGGTGGTATTTTCGCAGCAGCAGTCGTGCTCTTCCCGGACCCGGGAGGACAGAACCATGGGTTCCAGCACCTCCACAACAGCGATGGGCCGGTTGGCGGATTGCTGTGTGCACCCGTCAGGCCCGCCGATGCGGGTGTCGCTCCGGAAAATTCTCGCCTGGCTGTCCTCGCCGCAGAGCACTGCCCGCTTGGAGAAGCTGGCGAGGCCGCACAGCGTGGTGGGCCGGCAGCCGCCTGCCGTGGCGTCGGCCAGAATCTTATAGTAGAAGGTTACATCGACGAAGTAGTGGTTTCGGTCAAAAGCCACCGGCTCCACATCAATGTAGGCAGTGAGCAGCTCTGCGCTGCGGACCCGGACGTTTGCCGACGAGTCCAGAATCTGCTGGGACCCCCGGGTGAGATAGACCCGCAGGTCTTCGATGCAGTCCTTATCCCGGCAGGCGTCGGTGATTTTGCGGGTGTGGATGGACATGTTCTGACGATGGCAGACACAGTCCTTGGTTTCTTCGGACATAGTGATACCTCCCGTGCTGAATATAAGCGTGGCGCTTATAGGACAGTTTATGCGGGAATTTGGGGGAGGTTCCTGGACGTGGAAAAACAGTAAGGGAGAGGCTGGCCTCTCCCTTGATTTGTAATGGATACCAGTCAAAACAGCCTTGCAGGCAGGGATAAGCCCTTCCTGGCAGACTTTTTGAACGGCTGTTGTTTACCAGCTGAGTTTATAGAAAGTACGGCTGTGGTAAACGGTTCCGGCGGGGGTAACAGGCTGAGGCCAGTCGGGGTGGTGGAGGCTGTCGGGGGCAAACTGGGTTTCCAGGGCAACGCCGGAATTTTTGCCGTAGTGGACGCCGCCCTTTCCGGTGGTGTCCAGGAAGTTGCCGGAATAGAGCTGGATGCCGGGGCAGTCCGTGGAGATCGCCAGGGTCCGGCCGGATTCCGGGTCAGACAAAATGGCGCAGGGGTTGGTGTAGACCTCAAAATTGTGATCGTACCCGTTTTGCAGATGGAGCGGTTCGTAGTCGGCGTGGAGGTCCTGCCCGATTGGTTTGGGGCTGCGGAAATCCATGGGGGTTCCATCTACTCTGCGCTGCTCCCCTGTGGGGATGTTCTCAGCGTCGTCGGGGTTAAAGTAGCGGCCGGGCAGGGTCAGTATCTGGTCCATGGCGGCTTCCGGATGGTCATGGCCTGCCAGGTTAAAGTAGGTGTGGTTCGTCATGTTGAACACCGTATCCTGGTTGCAGGAGGCGTCGTAGACAATTTCCAGACCGTCGGCTTGGAGGGTGTAAGTTACCCGGATTCGTGCCTCACCGGGGAAACCCTGGTCGCCGTTGGGGCTGATTAGGGTGAAGGAGATGGAGGAATCCGTGTGGGAGAGGACCTTCCACATCCGGTAGCTGTAGCCGTCGGGGCCGGAGTGGAGGTTATTGCCGTTGTCGTTTTTGCTCAGGGTTATGGTGCGGCCATTGAGCTCAAAGGCGGCGCCGCCAATGCGATTGGCATTGCGGCCAACGGTGGCGCCGAGATAGGCGCTTCCTGTGCGATAGCCGTCAACATGATCGTAGCCCAGGACCACGTCCGCAGGCACCCCATTCTTATCCGGCACCATAAGCTTTACAAGGGTGGCACCGTAGTCGGTCACCACAGCGGTGAGAAAACCACAGGATATGGTGTAGAGGGAGGCCTCTTCTCCCGAGGGCAAAACGCCGAACTTTTCTTTCATGGGTTTTTCTCCTTTCATTTTTTCGATGGGAACGGTCGGAATTATGTTAAGACACTGTGCTGTGATTATACTATATTCCGCCGCATATTTCAAACCTTTCTTTTGACCAGAGCGGAAAATCGGGAACATTCCTGGACAAAGCGGGGGATAGCCTGCCTTGCGGGATATGGGTACTTTTTTGCCGAGAAACTGCGACTACTACATTTTGTACTTTACACTTGACAAAAACACAATATCTAGTATAATGGGACCTGTTCGCAACAGAAGCCCTCAGTGAGGATAAAGGAGGAACCCAGATGAAGATTATCAAAAGAAACGGCGCAGAAGTCGCCTTTGATATTAGTAAGATCCTGATGGCCGTGACCAAGGCCAACAACGCCGTGGAGGAGAAGGTCCGCATGACCCCCCTGCAGATTGAACGGATTTCCCAGAGCGTGGAGATCGCCTGCCAGGAGATGGGCCGCAGCCCCTCTGTGGAGGAGATTCAGGACCTGGTGGAAAAGGCCATTATGGCCCATGGCGCTTTTGAAGTGGCCAAGGAATATATTACCTATCGGTATACCCGCAGCCTGCTGCGCCAGTCCAACACCACCGACGACCGCATTCTGAGCCTCATTGAGTGCAATAACGAAGAGGTCAAGCAGGAGAACGCCAATAAAAACCCCACCATCAACGCCGTCCAGCGGGACTATATGGCAGGCGAAATTTCCAAGGACCTGACGAAGCGTCTGCTGCTGCCCCAGGAGATTGTGGCGGCCCATGAGGCTGGTATCATCCACTTCCACGATTCCGACTACTATGCCCAGCATATGCACAACTGCGACCTGGTGAATCTGGATGATATGCTCCAGAACGGAACGGTGATCTCCGGTACCCTTATTGAGAAACCCCATTCCTTCTCTACCGCCTGCAACATCGCCACCCAGATTATCGCCCAGGTGGCCTCCAACCAGTACGGCGGCCAGTCCATTTCCCTGACCCACCTGGCTCCCTTCGTCCAGATCAGCCGGGAGAAAATCCGCAAGAGCGTAGAAAAGGAAATGGAAGCCTTCGGCGTGAATCCCGGGGAAGAGGCCATTTCCAAGGTGGTGGAAGATCGGCTCCGTGAGGAAGTCCGCCGGGGTGTTCAGACCATCCAGTACCAGGTGGTGACCCTCATGACCACCAACGGACAGGCCCCCTTCATCACTGTGTTCATGTACCTGAACGAGGCGAGAAGTGAGCAGGAGAAAAAGGACCTGGCCATGATTATTGAGGAGACCCTGCGCCAGCGCTACGAGGGCGTGAAGAACGAAAGCGGCGTCTGGATTACTCCCGCCTTCCCCAAGCTCATCTATGTGCTGGAAGAGGACAACATCCAGGAGGGTACCCCCTATTACTACCTGACCCGTCTGGCTGCCCAGTGTACCGCCAAGCGCATGGTTCCCGACTACATCAGCGAGAAGAAAATGCTGGAGCTCAAGGGCGACGTCTACGTCTGCATGGGCTGCCGCTCCTTCCTGACCCCGGACCGATTCACCGACGCGGGCATTGGCAACATTGCCAACGCCGGAAACTATGAGCCCGGCAAGCACAAGTACTACGGCCGTTTCAACCAGGGCGTGGTGACTTTGAACCTTCCCGACATTGCCCTGTCCTCCGGCCGGGATGTGACGAAGTTCTGGGAGATTTTTGACGAGCGTATGGAGCTGTGCCACAAGGCCCTGCTGTGCCGCCATGAGCGGCTCAAGGGTACCCTGTCCGATGCGGCCCCCATTCTGTGGCAGTACGGCGCATTGGCCCGGCTCCCCAAGGGCGAGCCCATTGACAAGCTCCTCTACAATGGTTACTCTACCATTTCCCTGGGCTACGCAGGTCTCTACGAGTGCGTCAAGTACATGACGGGCAAGTCCCACACGGACCCCGAAGCCACCCCCTTCGCTCTGGAGATTATGAATGCGCTGAATGCCGGGTGCAAGAAGTGGAAGGAAGAGAGCAATATCGACTTCTCCCTCTACGGCACCCCTCTGGAGAGCACCACCTACAAGTTTGCCAAGTGCCTGCAAAACCGCTTTGGCATCATCCCCGGCATCACGGACAAGAACTACATCACAAACTCCTACCACGTCCACGTCAGCGAGGAAATCGACGCCTTCACCAAGCTGGGCTTTGAGGCCCAGTTCCAGCACCTGTCCCCCGGCGGCGCCATCAGCTATGTGGAAGTGCCCAATATGCAGCAGAACATTGACGCGGTCATGGAGGTCATGCGGTTCATCTATGACAACATCATCTACGCCGAGCTGAACACCAAGAGCGACTACTGCCAGGTCTGCGGCTTCGACGGAGAAATCGAGATCAAAGAGGACGAGGACGGAAAGCTCATCTGGGAGTGCCCCCAGTGCGGCAACCACGACCAGAATAAGATGAACGTTGCCCGCCGTACCTGCGGCTACATCGGCACCCAATTCTGGAATCAGGGAAGAACCCAGGAAATCAAGGACCGGGTACTGCACCTGTAAGAAATTCAAGAACCCTCAGCGGCCCAAAAGGCCGCTGGGGGTTTCAGGCTCATAAGAATGAAGGGAGGGGCAACCCCCTCCCTTATATTTTTTATTTATTACTGTTCTCCCGAATGCTTTTATCAATGGCTTCCAGGCGGTCCAAATCAAAGACCTTGCGGATGACGTCCCGGTAGTAGGGGTTAAAGTGGTCGGCTTTCAGGTCCTGGTTGTCGTAGCGCCAGCCGTAGCCGTACACGTTGCCGTTCCACACAGTCAGGCATCCGTCGTGAATGGTCTCAAAGGTCTTCCGCTCCTGGGCGGAGGCTTTCGGGTTGGAGCATTTGAAACGCTCAAGCGGCAGACCGTCCAGGGGAACATAGCTCGTGACTTTCGTGTTGCTGAGATTCAGGTAGGTCAGGCTCTCACAGCCGGCCAGGGCGTCGATGTTCGTGAGTTTCAGGCAGTTGGCCAGCTCCAGCCACACAAGCTTTTTGCAGTTTTCAAAGCCCGTCAGCTCTTTGACGGCGCAGCCGGAGCCGATGAAGACCTCCAAATTGGGCATTCCCGCCACAAAGGTCAGATCTGTCAGATAGTCGTTATGGCCCATGTCGATGTATTTGGCCCCTTCGCAGTATTTGAGGGGTCCGCAGGTGTCGTCGGTCACGTTGTACACCGCCCGGATCATCTCTGCGTCGGTGAGGGTGTTATATCGGCCATCCACACCGAAATACACCCGCCAGACAATGGGCACCCGGCCGCGGTACTCTTCCCGCAGGTCTGCCAGGGTCTGATTGTCGATTTTGCAGTTGTCCAGTACAAAGCGTTTGCAGTTTCTGAGGATGTTCAGGGCCGGGCGAAGCTGGGCGACGCCGTCGTTTCCGATGTTCAGCCCCTGGAAGATCACTTCCTCATCGGCGGTGCTGATGGTCTTATCATAGAGAGTGAAGCTGTAATGGAAAATGGCGTTGGGGTTTGCATCCTGGAGAACTGCCACGTCCTCCATGGAAAGGCTGCTTCCCAGCTGGACGTTCTGAAGGGACTGCAGCATTCCCAAAGAAGCCGCAGCCTCGCTGACGCCTTCGGGGCCCAGGGCGCTGAGGTCCAGCTCCGTGGTGTCCGAGGGATAGGTGCTGCCCAGCAGGGAAACGGTGTAGTCCATTTCAATCTCGGGGTAAGCTTCCCGGAGCGCGCCGATCTGCTCGCCGCTCAGCCGGATGCCGGGGAAGGAAATTTCTGTCAGCTCCGGCAGGTACTGAAGATTCTGCAGGAGCGCTTCGTAGGTAAAGCTGCCATCCTCCAGGGAAAGGGAAGTGGTGTGACTGTCCACCGTGGTGCCGCCCAGGTCCACGGCGTATTTCACGTTCACCTGGGGGTGATTTTCGATGTAATGGAGAATCATGTCGTAGCAGGTGCTGCCGGTGAGGTCCAGATTCTTCAGGTTTTTGTATGCCTCAAGGGTATAGAATTCTCCGGCTTCCAGCACGATGGTCAGGTCCTCCACGGCGAACGCCGGGTCCTCCACCGGGTCCGTTGCCTGAACGGTGGGAAGGGTAATGACTTCCTCCTGAGGCTGGGCCGCCGCATTGCCGCAGCCCGAAAGGGTCAGCGTCGCTGCCAAAAGCAGGCAGGGAAGAAATTTTGATTTTGCTTTCATGCAGAAACTGCCTCCAAAACGCGCATTTTCTCATACCATACCACAAAACCCCCGGAAAATCAAGAAATTCACCGAAATTTAAGAATTTCCTAAGACACGGAGAAATTGCTTCCCATTTTGTGGGTTACATGGTATAATCTATATTACAAATGGAAATGGGAGGATGCCCCTATGGGAAATCGTTCTGTAGCGGAGAAGTCTGAAAAGAAGGGCCGGGTGCTCGTCTGGCTGGTGGTTCTGGCGGCGGTGGCGCTTATCTGCCTGGCGGCTCCGGTGGTGTACGAGACCTTCATCGTGAAAATTCCTGCCGAGGTCAGCATTGGCGGCCTGCCTCTGGGAGATCTGTCCGGCCGGGACGCCAGGCTGGCAATCCAGAATGCACAAAAGACGCTTCTGACCAAGGAGCTTACCCTGGCACTGCCGGATGAGAAAGTTACCATTCCCCTAGAGAACCTTTCTCTGGACCTGGACCGGAGAGCCATGCGCCGGGACGCAGCAAAGGCAGAGACAGGTTCCTCCCTGAGCCTGGAGGCGTACCTGCAATATAACGCAGACCCTGTTTATCAGGCCTTGACCGCCTGGAGCCAAGAGCATGACAGCGTTCTGACCCAGCCCACCTGGACCTGCGGCGAAATGCCGGAACTGGAAGAGGGGAGCTTTGACCCGGATGTTCCCTGTCCGGAGCTGGCCGTGACCCTGGGCACCCCGGAGCGGCATCTGGACGTGGCGGGAGCCATGGATAAGGTGGCCGGGGCTTTGCATATGGCCCTGGGCGGCGGAGACCTGACGGTGACCTTGGAGGTTCCTGCATCGGAGGAACCCCAGAAGCCAAATCTGGAAGAAATCTGCGCCGAAGCCTGCCCGGAGCCTCAGGATGCTTCTCTGGATATGCAGACCTACGAGCCCATTCCCGGAGCCTACGGCTGCAGCATTGACATGGCGGAGGCGGAAAAGCAAATTGCCGAGGCCCAGTACGGCGAGACTGTGACATTGCCCATGCACTACGTGGAGCCGGAAATTTTGAAAGACGGGGTCTACTTCCGGGACGAGCTTGGCGTCTGTGAAACCAAGCACAACGATGACGAAAACCGCAACACAAACCTGCGGCTGATCTGCGAGGAACTCAATGGCCACGTGATACAGCCCGGAGAGGAATTCTCCTTCAATGACGTGGTGGGAGAGAGGAGCCCCGAGCGGGGGTATAAACCCGCCACGGTGTTCTCCGGAGACCACATCGCCAAGGACTACGGCGGCGGCGCATGCCAGACCAGCTCCACCCTCTACAACTGTGCCTTGCTGGCAGATTTGGAAATCACGGACCGCCGCTGCCACGGTGCCATTGTGACCTACCTTCCCTTGGGACTGGATGCCACGGTGAACTGGGCCACCAACACGGATTTTAAGTTCAGAAATTCCAGCCATTTCCCCATTCAGATTGAAGCAAAAATGGAGGATGGCTATGTAAAAATGAAAATTCTCGGTACCGACGAGAAGGACTACTACGTAAAAATGGAGACCAACCAGTGGGACGACGCTGAATACGTCTACGCCACCAGCTATAAATGCAAGTACGATAAGGAAACCGACGAGCAGATCAGCAGAGACCTGGAAGCCCGGTCTTCCTACATAAAAGAACTGGGATAAAGAGAAAGCGGACAGCCCGAAAGGGCTGCCCGCTTTTTTGGATATCCGTTACTGAATACCCTGCTCGTAGGCCTCGATCATCTTCTTGAACGTGTGACCCGTACGAC